>NZ_VOSR01000457.1:0-25728 GCF_007997345.1 Mitsuaria sp. TWR114 | reverse complement strand
CGATCCCACCAACGGCATCCGCATCACGGCCGCGGTGCACGACGCGCTGACCCAGGCGCTGGACTTCAACTTGGCCGCGGCCGACTTCGACAAGGCCTTCGCCGCGCTGCTGCCGGCCGGGCAGAACGACGTCTACGGCCAGCCCTACGCCGGCCGCGCGATGAGCGCCAGCCGCCGCGCCGCCGCGGTCGACCACTACGAATCGACGATGGCCACGCTGCTCGGCAAGACCGAGACCAGCAGCGCCACGCAGGACAGCGCCGGCGGCGCCGTCGCGATCACCAAGTTCCAGATCCGCGCCGCCGACAACCAGTACGTGCCCTACGAGGGCAGCAACGCCGACGCGAAGAAGGACTTCCCCAAGGGCTTCTATCCGGCGGTCGGCTCGGGCCTGGCCTACAAGGGCAGGAACGCCGACGGCGCGCTGGAGTTCTGGGGCATCACCGACCGCGGCCCCAACGGCGACAGCCCGAGCGCGCCGCGCCCGGACACCGGCGCGGTCGTGACGACCAAGATGTTCCCCGCGCCAAGCTTCGCGCCGTCGATCGGCGTGATCACGCTGGGCAAGGACGGCGCGGTCATCACCAGCCTGAATCCGCTGAAGAACCCCGACGGCTCGAAGGTCACCGGCCGCCCGCTGCCCTTCGGCGCCGTCGGCAACAGCGCCGAGGTGCCGCTGGCCGACACCCTGAAGTTCGACCAGACCAAGGGCAACTTCGACGCGAACGGCCTGGACAGCGAGACGCTGGTCCACGACGCCGCCAACAAGGTGTTCTGGACTTCGGACGAGTACGGCCCCTTCATCGTGAAGATCGACGCGGCCAGCGTCCAGGTCGTCAAGCGCTACGCGCCCGGCACGACCGCCGGCAGCCTGCCCGAGGTGCTGAAGCATCGCCGCCCCAACCGCGGCATGGAAGGCCTGACGATGGACGCGGCGACCGGCCGGCTGCATGGCTTCCTGCAGAGCCCGATCGATCCGGTGGACGCCGCCGGCAAGAGCATCGAAGTCGTCGACAGCGCCGACCTGGACCAGGACGGCAAGACCACCGACAAGGTCAAGGTGCGCGACTTCGCCCAGTTCGCGCGCTGGATCGAGTTCGATCCCAAGACCGAGACCTCGCGGCTCTACGCCTATCCGCTCAGCTACCCGCTCGCCGCCAAGGGCGAGAAGTGGGACCGCAACCGCACCGGCAGCGCCAAGCTCGGCGACCTGGTCTCGCTGGGCAACGGCAGGTTCATCGTCATCGAGCAGGGCGCCGACTCGACCGGCGCGGTGCGCAACTTCCTGATGCTGGTGGAGCTGCCGGCCGCGGCGACCGACATCGCCGCCATCGGGATCGAGCTCGAGCGCAACAGCATCGATGGCGTGACCGCCTCGGCGGTGACCTGGGCCCAGGTCGTGAAGCTGAAGAAGACGGTGCTGCTGGACCTGAACGCCGCCGGCTGGAAGGCCGAGAAGGCCGAGGGCCTGGCGGTCGTCGACGGCAACACGCTGGCGCTGATCAACGACAACGACTTCGGCCTGAAGTCGACGCTGGTGGACGCCAAGGGCAAGCTGCTGGCCGGCGATCCGACCGAGTGCAGCGTCGACGCCAACGGCGTGATCGTCCAGGACGGCAGCTGCGCGGCCGGCGCGGTCACCGCGCGCGTGACCCGCGGCAACGAGGTCGACCGCCTCACCCACCTGTGGCTGTTCAAGTTCCCGAAGGCGCTGAGCAGCTACGCGGCGCCCTGACCGGCCGGCGGCCCGGTCACTCGCGGTCGGGTCTACCCGAGGTGTCCTCCGGCACCTCGGCGGCCGCGGGACGCTGACGGAGAATGCCCGCCAGCAAGAACTCCAGGCTGTCGCGCATGACCCGTCACCCCCTCGCCCGCACCACGGCGGCCGCGCTTGTCGCGGCCGTTTCCCTTGGCGCCGCCCCCTTCGCCCAGGCCGCGACGCCCGCGCCCGGCGCGGCCGCATCCGCACCCGCCACCGCGCCCGAAGCGCCGCTCGACCAGCTGCCCTACACGCCGAGCCTGGACACCGCGGCGATGGATCGCAACGCCGATCCCTGCGACGACCTCTACCAGTACGCCTGCGGCGGCTGGATGGCGGCCAACCCGATCCCGCCGGACCAGGCGCGCTGGTCGGTCTACGCCAAGATGGCCAACGAGAACCAGCGCTACCTCTGGGGCATCCTGGACAAGCTCTCGGCCGCCGATCCGGCGCGCAGCGCCAACCAGGCGCGCATGGGCGACTACTTCGCCGCCTGCATGGACGAAGCGGCGGCCGAGCGCCACGCGCTGGCGCCGCTGCGGCCGCTGCTGTCGCGCATCGACGCGCTGAAGGACCGCCGCGATCTGCCGGCGCTGCTGGCCGCGCTGCACCTGGCGACCAACAACGAGCGCGTGCTGTTCCACTTCAGCTCGGGCCAGGACATGGCCGACTCGACGCGCGTCATCGCCTTCGCCTACGCCGGTGGGCTGAGCCTCCCGGACCGCGAGTACTACTTCAAGGCCGACGAGAAATCCCGCACCCTGCGGGACCAGTTCGTCGCGCATGTCGCGCGCAGCTTCGAGCTGCTCGGCGATGCGCCGGAGGCGGCGCGCACGCAGGCACGGCAGGTGATGGCCCTGGAGACCGCGCTGGCGCGCGCCTCGCTGAGCCGCGTCGACAAGCGCGATCCCTACAAGGGCTTCCATCCGATGAAGGCGGCCGGGCTGCAGGCGCTCACGCCCGGCTTCGACTGGGCGGCCTACCAGCGCGCGCTGGGCCTGGACCCGCAGACGGCCTACAACGTGACCGAGCCGGCCTTCTTCAAGGCCATGGCCAGGGAACTGCGCCAGCGCGACCTCGCGCAGTGGCGCCATTACCTGCGCTGGCAGCTGGTCAGCAGCCAGGCGCCGACGCTCTCCGGCGCCGCGGTGCAGGCCAACTTCGAGTTCTTCGGCCAGACGCTGCAGGGCGTGCCGCAGAACAAGGCGCGCTGGAAGCGCTGCGTCGAGCTGGTCGACGCGCAGCTCGGCGAGGCGCTGGGCCAGGAGTTCGTCGCCCGCAACTTCAGTCCCGACCTGAAGGACAAGACGTTGACGATGACGAAGCAGATCGAGGACGCGATGGCCGCGCGCATCCAGTCGCTGAGCTGGATGAGCGAGACCACGAAGCAGCGCGCCCAGGAGAAGCTGCATGCGATCGTCAACAAGGTCGGTTATCCGGACCGCTGGCGCGATTACGGCGCGCTGACCGTCGCGCGCGACGACTTCGCCGGCAACGTGATGCGGGGCAATGCCTTCGAGCTCAAGCGCCAGCTGGCCAAGATCGGCAAGCCGCTGGACCGCGGCGAGTGGGGCATGACGCCGCAGACGGTCAACGCGTATTACGACGCGCAGATGAACGACATCAACTTCCCGGCCGGCGTGCTGCAGCCGCCGCTGTTCGACCCCAAGCTGGATGACGCGCCGAACTACGGCAACACCGGCGGGACCATCGGCCATGAGCTGATCCACGGCTTCGACGACGAAGGCCGGCAGTTCGATGCCAAGGGCAACCTGCGCGACTGGTGGACGAAGAAGGACGGCAAGGCCTTCGAGCAGCGCGCCGCCTGCGTGACCAAGCAATACGCGCAGTACGTGGTCGTCGACGACATCCGCATCAACAGCAAGCTGACGCTGGGCGAGGACCTGGCCGACCTGGGCGGCCTGGTGCTGGCGCATGCGGCTTGGAAGGCGCAGATCGCGGACATGTCGCCGCCGCCGGCGGACCGCGACGGCCTGACGCCGGAGCAGCGCTTCTTCGTCGGCTTCGCGCAGTGGGACTGCAGCCATGCGCGGCCGGAGTACGCGCGCGTGCATGCGCTGACCGACCCGCATTCGCCGGGGCGCTACCGGATCAACGGGGTCGCGGTGAACATGCCCGAGTTCGAACGGGCCTTCCACTGCAAGCCGGGCCAGAAGATGGTCAAGCCCGACGCCGAGCGCTGCCGCATCTGGTGACGCGGCCCGGCGGGCCTCGCGGCGCGAGGGCCCGCCGACCCGGGCCGCTGACGTCAACCGATCAGCAGGTCCTCGGCCGTCTTGCCGGCGGCCAGCGCTTCCTTGAACCAGGTGGGACGCTTGCCGACGCCGGTCCAGGTGCGACCGGCGCCATCGTGGTATTTCGGCGTGCCGGCGCCGCGCGGCGCCTTGCGCTTGGCGGTGGTGGCCGCGCGGGCCGGTTTCGCGGCGGCCTTGCGGCCGGCGCGCGGACGCTGCAGGGTCGCGCCGAACAATTCCTCGGGGGTCAGGCCGTAGTGATCGATGGCCTCGCGGATCCGCGCGACCACGCCGGAGATTTCCTTCGCGCGCAGCGCCTCGGCTTCCTTCTGAAGTTTCTCGATCTGACTCAGGACTTGTTTCAAGGATTTCGCCATTCGGCTGACTCCATTCGGGGTGAATTGACCTGGGCATCTGCCTCTGTGTCGCTGACCTCCCGGGCGCGACTGTAGCGCCCTGAGAGCGAGCGATGCGGAAACGACACAGCCTGTCCCATTGACACGGGGTGGCTCGACTGATTCCAGTAGGGCGCCGGGTGACATATATGTCGATTGCGCAGTCCATGCCGGGACGAGACATCGGTTCATTGCGCTTCGGCAAGAACGCGGGCGGCGACGCGATTCGCCGGGAATGGACAGGGAGCGCGCTCCTTAGAGTGAATCGTTCATTCACCGCAATTGCTGGACGGAGTGCCGCGATGGTTCGATCCACACACCCGATCAATGCGCCGACCTACCTGCGCCTGCGCGACCAGATCCGCGCCGACATCGAGGACGGCTGCTGGCGCCTGGGCCAGCATCTGACGCTGCACGAGCTGAGCGCGCATTACCAGGTCAGCAACGTGCCGGTGCGGGAGGCGCTGCTGCAACTGCAGGGGGACGGCATGGTGGACATGCGGATGAACAAGGGCGCGGTGGTGCGGGCGGTGGACGCGCGCTTCATCGAGGAGTATTTCGACGTACGCGAAGCGCTGCACACGATGCTGCTGGCCCAGGCCTGCGGGCGGCCCGAGGCCCGCGAGGCGGCGCAGGGGCCGCAGGTCGAGGCGCTCGTGCGGGCGGTGGAGGAGGCCGCCCGAGATGGCCGTGCGCGGGAGCTGCTGGCGGCCGACGAGACGCTGCAGGAGGAACTCGCGCGCTGGGGCGGCAATGCGCAGGCGCTGGGGATGCAGGCCTCGCGCGGGCGGCTGCTGGAGGCGGTCCGGCGCTCGCGCATGGCCTTGTGGGCGTCGGAGCTGGACGTGCTGGCTGTCCAGGACCGGGCGGTGGTCGAGGCGATCCGGCAGGCCGACCCGGTCACCGCGGGCGAGGCGATGCGCCGCCATGTCGCGGCCGCGCGGACCTACATGCTGCGCCTGCTGCGGCTGCCCGAGCTGCCGGCGCGTGTCGAGGGCGCGTCGTTCGCGCCGGGTTCGACCTCGAGCGAGGCGCCGGACGCCGACTGAGTGGCCTCGATCGGAGGTCGCGCTGACCGCCGCAGCCCACCATTCGGCGCGGTGCTGTTCACGGGGCGCCGTTCACAGGGGCAGGGAGCTCGCCTTCAGGCAGCGCAGCACGAAGCTGGACTTGCTGTGGCGCACGCCGGGGATCTTGTAGAGCTTCTCGCGCAGCAGGCGTTCGTAGTCGCGGGTGTCGCGCACGGACAGGCGCAGCACGTAGTCGTAATCGCCGGAGACCAGGTAGGCATCGATGACCTCGGGGATGGCCTCGAGGTGGCGGGCGAATTCCGCCATCGCCGCGTCGGTGTGCTTGTTCAGGGTGAGCTGCACGATCAGCTGCTCGGGCCGCCCGATCTTCTCGGCGTTCACCTTGACGGTGTAGCCCTCGATCACGCCGGATTCCTCCAGCCGCTTGATGCGCGTCCAGCAGGGCGAGGTGGTCAGGCCGACCTCCTCGCTGACCTCCTGCAGGCTGGCGCGAGCGTTGCGCTGCAGCGCGCGCAGGATGGCGCGGTCGAACTTGTCGAGCTTGATTTGCTGATCCATCACGCTTCCCAAGGAAGATTTGCTGTGCGGCGGATTCTATGAGGCAAGAACGGCAACCCTTTCCGAGCCAGTGCCGGGACACTGGACGCATGAATGCCAGGTTCGACGGCGCCCAGGTCAGCGCCCGCGGCGCGGTCATCGACGCGCCCTGTTCTCCCTCCTCCCCTTCATCGCCGGCCAGCGCCGGTCCTGTCGCGCCGCTCGGGAACGCGCCACCGCGCAATGGCGCCCAGACGCTGCTGGACACGCTGGTGGCCTGCGGCGTGGACACCGTGTTCGGTTATCCCGGCGGCGCGGTGCTGCCGCTGTACGACGCGCTGCACGGCGAGCCGCGCCTGCGCCACATCCTGGTCCGCCACGAACAGGCGGCCGTGCATGCGGCCGAGGGGTATGCGCGCAGCACCGGCCGGCTGGGCGTCGTGCTGGTGACCTCGGGCCCCGGCATGAGCAACACGACGACGGGCCTGCTGGACGCGCTGTGCGACTCGGTGCCGGTGCTGTGCATCAGCGGCCAGGTGAACAGCGCGGCGATCGGCACCGACGCCTTCCAGGAGTGCGATGCGCTGGGCATCTCGCGGCCGGTGACCAAGTGGAACGCGCAGTTGCGGCCGGGTGGCGACGTCGCGGCGCTGGTGCGCAAGGCCATCGAGATCGCGCGGGGCGGTCGTCCGGGCCCGGTGCTGCTGGACGTGCCGAAGGATGTGCAGCTGGCGCCGGCGCGTCCCGATAAGGGGCTTGATGCAAGGCCCATCGCGCGGACCGCACACGAGCGGCCGCCGGCGACGGCCCTGCCCGTCTCGCCCATCGTCGACGTGCGTGCGGTGGAAACGGCCGCGGACTGGATCGCCACCGCGCGCCAGCCGGTGTTCTACGGCGGCGGCGGCCTTGTCAACGCCGGGGACCAGGCCTGCGCCGCGTTCGCGGCCGCGGTGGCGCTGGCCGGCGCGCCCTGCACGCTGACGCTGATGGGGCTGGGCGCGGTGCCGGCGTCGTCGCCGCACTGGCTGGGCATGCTGGGCATGCACGGGACGCTGGAGGCCAACCTGGCGATGCATCACGCCGACCTCATCGTCTGCGCCGGCGCGCGCTTCGACGATCGGGTGACCGGCCGGCTCGATGCTTTCGCACCCAGTGCGCGCGTGATCCACCTCGACATCGACCCCTCGTCCATCGACAAGGTCCGGCGCGCCGACCTCGCCCTGTGCGGGGACGCGCGGACGCTGCTGCCGCGCCTGCGCCGCGCGCTGGAGCGACGCCCGATGCCGCCGGAGCGCTTGGCCGACTGGTGGGCGCGGATCCAGGACTGGCGCTCGCGCCGATCGCTGGCCTTCGAGGACACGCCGGAGGTGATCGCGCCGCAGGCGCTGATCGCGCGGCTGCAGGCGCAGCTCGCCGGCCGGGACGCGATCGTGTCGACGGACGTCGGCCAGCATCAGATGTGGGCGGCGCAGCACCTGGCCTTCGAGCGCCCGCGGCGCTGGCTCACCTCGGGCGGCGCCGGCACGATGGGCTACGGCCTGCCGGCGGCGATCGGCGCGCAGGTGGCGCATCCGGGGCGGCTGGTCGTGTGCGTCAGCGGCGATGCGTCGATCCTGATGAACCTGCAGGAGATGGCCACGGCGCGGCAGCACCGCGCGGGGGTCAAGGTCGTGCTGTGCAACAACGGCCACATGGGCATGGTGCGGCAGTGGCAGGAGCTGCATCACGGCGAGCGCTACAGCCACAGCTACAACGCCTGCATGCCGGATTTCGTCGCGGTGGCGAAAGGCTTCGGCTGGGAGGCGGCGCGGGTCACGCGGCGGGATGCGCTCGATGCGGCGCTCGCCGAGTGCCTGGCGAGCGACGGCCCGTATTTCCTCGACGTGGCCGTCGCGCCGGTGGAGAACTGCTTCCCGATGATTCCGGCGGGGAAGGGGCATCACGAGGGGATGGTGGCGGCCCGGACGCCCTAACCCCCGCGGCAACTTGTCATCGACCGTGCGGGATCAAGTCGCCCATTCCTTGAATCGCCGTTGGCACTCTTCCGAAGGGAATCGGGCACCCGCCGCCAACATGCGATGAAGGGCCGCCGCGAGCGCGCTTTCGTCGACAACCGCGTGCGCCAGCAGTTGATCGAGCAGCCACAGCGCGCCGTGCACCGCCATGCCGTCCTTCTGGGCTTGCCTGCGCAGCCGGCCATCGCCGGTCAGCAAGGGCAAGCCGGACTGCCGCGCCAGGTAATAGCAGGAAACGTCCGCCAGAGAGCTGTTGTTGTGCTCGGCAGTGAGGTGCATGAGGTCCGCCACGGCCTCGCTGCCAAGTGATTCCACGATCAGACCGCGCCGGGTCAGCTCTTCGTGGGCAAGGTCCTGCAGTTCGTGGAGGACAAAGTCGGTGCTGCAGAAGCGGAACGGGAGTCGGAAAAGGACGTCCAGGAGATCAGCGTTCCGGAAATCAATCCAGATGTTGGTATCGCTGACGTAGACCCGCTGCATTCATGCTCCCACCGGCGCTGAGAGGGCGGGCTCGAGCGTGTCCAGCGGACGTTGCAGGAACTCGGCGGCACGGGACGGGGTGAAGAGGCCCTCGGCCAGGCCCCAGAACACGAGCGACTCGAAACGTCGCGGTTGCTCCGGCAACAGCGCCTCCGGCTCCGCGGTGCGCCAGCCAGCCTGGGAGAACTGGATGACCGCTGCCTTGTAGCCGGCCTCGTTCAGCAGGCCGAGATCCTTCAGGCGACGAAGGGCCACCTGCATCGAAATCCCGTAGCGCCGCTTTGCATTCAGGAGCTCCGCAGGATGCACGCGTGATCGGCGGTGACTGCCGAAGTCGAGCAGCACCTGTGCGCCGGGATAGAGAAACGCGCCGGCGAAGCGATGACAGCATCGCTCCTTGTCGGCTTCGGACATGTCCTCCGGCAAGGCCATCACCCAGTGGCCGAGCTCATGTGCCGCCGTGAAGCGCATGCGCTCACCTGGCCGCGCGGTATTGAGCGCGATCAGCACATGTTCGTGATCCTCCGTGGCGGCGCACGCACCGTCGAAGTCATCTTGCGCATCGAGCAGCGCCACCTTGATGCCGCGCTCTTCCAGCAACTGCGTCAGGTTCGCGATGGCATCGCCGCCGATGCCCCAGTCGCGGCGCAGGCGCTCCGCCGCGCTCTCCGCCGCGTCGAAGGACTCGACCTGAAGGATCTGAGGGGCCGTCGGGGCGATGCGGACATTGACGGCGTCGAAGCAGCGCTCGAGACCGATATAGCGTTCGAGGTGGTCGCGCATCTGCTCTTCCACCTGTCGCTGCCGGTACTTCGGCATGCGGGCCAGCTTGCGGAACTCGAGCGGCGACAAGGTCACGGCTTCAGCGCGGAAGAAGTACTCGGGTCGCACGCCCAGAGCTTTGGAGAACTGGAGCAGGCGCGTCGAATTCGGGATGGCGTCGCCGCGCTCGAACTTGCTCAGTGCTTGCTTGGTGATGTCACCGATGGCCTGGGCCAGTGCGTCAAGGCTGAGCCCTTTCAAGACGCGGGCCCGCCGGAGTCGGTCGTGGATCATCGCGTGCTCCTAGGTTGACGGGAATTCTATTCCTGATCGTTTCGTCAACCAACGACTGATTCAAGTAGCGTGTCCAGTCGCGCCCCGGCTACAGGAGACCCCCAATGACTCGTCCCTTCGCTCCGAGCAATCCCGAGCTCTTCGAACAAGGCCTGCAGACCCGACGCGAGGTCCTCGGCGATGCGTACGTCGATGCCGCGCTGCAGAACGCCACCGACTTCACCATCGACATGCAGGAACTGGTGACCCAGTACTGCTGGGGCGATGTCTGGAACCGGCCGGGGCTGGACCGGCGCTCACGCTCGCTGCTGAACCTGGCGATGCTGACCGCGCTGAACCGGCCGCACGAACTCAAGATCCACGTGCGCGGCGCGCTCAACAACGGGCTCACGCGCGAGGAGATCAAGGAGGTCTTCCTGCAGACGGCGATCTACTGCGGCGTGCCGGCGGCGATCGATGCGTTCCGCGTCGCCGCCGAGGTGTTCAAGGAGATGGACGCCTGACGCGCGCCGCCCGCTTGGCGCGGCGCGCGCGGACTCACTGCAGCAGTTCGGCCACGGACGGGTCGATGCCGGGCGGCGGTGCGCTGCAGTCGCTGCCGATCCACTTGTGGACCGACGTCGATTCATAGGTGATCGGCATGCCCTGCGCGGTCGTGCCCTTGAACGTCACCTTGACGGTGGCGCTGGACTTGTCGGTGACCTGGTAGGAGCCGTTGCCCATGCCGCTGGCCGTCGCGCTCTTGCAGCTCATCGTGAAGGTGCCGCTGGTGGCATCGCCGGGCTTCACTTGCGTGGTGCAGTCGTCGACGCTCTGCGGCTTGGGCAGGGCGAACTCGGGGCTCTGCTGGCAGTCCAGATGCGGGCTGGCGCCGGTGGGCAGGCCGACCTTGGCCATCGCGGCGGCGAGGCTGCTCTTCTGCTGCGGCGTCAGGGCGCCGTTGATTTCGAAGATCGTGGGCATCTTCCGGCCGTTGAGCGTGTTGACGCTCGCGCTGGCCCACAAGCCGGGCTTGACGCTGATGGATTGGGCTTGGGCGGGCGCCGACAGCGTCAGCAGGCCCAGCGACAGGGCGAGCGCCGAAGCGGCGGCGGAAGAGAGACGGAAGCGGGAAGCGCGCATGCGTGAGCCTCGTGGAATCGGACGACGAGGCGCAGTCTCCACGGGCACGGCTACCGCTGTCGAGGCGGCTTGCCCCCTTCAAAGGGGGCGGGTGTGACCGAGGTCATGTCGGCCGGTGGACCGGCATGCCATGCCGTGCCGTCCTCGAAAGTGACCCGCGTGACGGCGGCGTGGGATTGCGGGCAGCGCATCGGACGGGCCGGTGACTGATCACGCGGCCGGTCGAATTCATGGCTCATGTCGACGTGATGCGCCGGCGCGATGCTGCCGTCGCTGATCGAAACGCCGGCGAACTCGCTGAGCACCTCGTGGCCGGTGCCGCGCTCGCGAACGCAACCGAGCTCGACAGCGACGATGCCCCGCGGGCCGCGGTTGGTCAGCACCAGGGCGAGCTCGCCGCGCACCGGCTGGAGCTCGAGCACCATCGGCGCGGTCGGCAGGTCGATCCAGTCGGGCGGATAGACCGGAGGGGAATGCGGCTCGGATTGCCCGAGCGCGGGCAGGCCGGCGATGGCGAGGAGCAGGCCGGCGAAAGGGGGGGCGAGGCGGGAACGGGTGATCACACGTCGATGTTGGCCGCGCGCAGCGCATTCGTCTCGATGAACTCCCGGCGCGGCTCCACCTCGTCGCCCATCAGCATCGTGAACACCCGGTCCGCCTCGATCGCGTCCTCGATCTGCACGCGCAGCAGGCGGCGCACCGTCGGGTCCATCGTCGTTTCCCACAGCTGCTCGGGGTTCATCTCGCCCAGGCCCTTGTAGCGCTGCCGGCCCACGCTCGATTCCGCCTGCGTCATCAGCCAGGCCATCGCGCCGCGGAAGTCCGTCACCTTGCTTTCCTTGGCCTTCTCGCCTTCGCCCTTGCGGATCACCGCTTCCTCGCCCACCAGGCCCTTGAAGGTCTTGCCGGCCTCGGCCAGGACTTCATAGTCCGCGCCGTGCACGAAGTCCGCCGTGATGATGCTCGAGCGCACGTTGCCGTGATGGCGACGGCTGATGCGCAGCAGCTGCTTGTCGGTGCGCGGATCCGTCTCGGCCGTCACCACCGCGTCGTGCAGCGCCGAGGCCAGCGCCGTCGCGGAGATCTCCGCCGCGTCCTTCGTGTCCAGGTTCAGCGACAGGCCCGACGCCAGCAGGTGCAGCGCCTCGCCGTCCATCCAGGCGGACAGGCGCTCGATCACGTTCTGCGCCGCCACGTACTGGCGCGCCTTGGTCTCCAGGTCCTCGCCCTTGAGCACCGGACCCGCGCCCACGCCGGCCGTGTGCAGCTCGGCATCGTTCAGCGCGACCTTCAGCAGGAAGCCGTCCAGCTCGTGGCCGTCCTTCAGGTACTGCTCGTGCTTGCCGACCTTGACCTTGTACAGCGGCGGCTGCGCGATGTAGATGTGGCCGCGCTCCACCAGCTCCGGCATCTGCCGGTAGAAGAAGGTCAGCAGCAGCGTCCGGATGTGCGCACCGTCCACGTCCGCGTCGGTCATGATGATGATGCGGTGGTAGCGCAGCTTGTCCGGATTGAAGTCGTCGCTGCCCGCGCCGCGGCCAATGCCGGTGCCCAGCGCCGTGATCAGCGTGATGATTTCATTGCTGGTCAGCAGCTTCTCGTAGCGCGCCTTCTCGACGTTCAGGATCTTGCCGCGCAGCGGCAGGATCGCCTGGAACTTGCGGTCGCGGCCCTGCTTCGCGGAGCCACCGGCGGAGTCACCCTCCACGATGTAGATCTCGCACAGCGCGGGATCCTTTTCCTGGCAGTCCGCCAGCTTGCCCGGCAGGCCCATGCCGTCCAGCACGCCCTTGCGCCGCGTCATCTCGCGCGCCTTGCGCGCCGCTTCACGCGCCCGCGCCGCCTCGACGATCTTGCCGCAGATGATCTTGGCGTCGGTCGGGTTCTCCAGCAGCCAGTCGCCCAGCTTGCTCGCGACGATTTCCTCCACCGGGCCGCGCACTTCGCTCGACACCAGCTTGTCCTTGGTCTGCGAGCTGAACTTGGGCTCCGGCACCTTGACGCTGACCACGCAGGCCAGGCCTTCGCGCATGTCGTCGCCGGTGACGTCGACCTTGGCCTTCTTGGCCAGTTCGTTGTCCTCGATGTACTTGTTGATCACCCGCGTCATCGCCGCGCGCAGACCCGTCAGGTGGGTGCCGCCGTCGCGCTGCGGGATGTTGTTGGTGAAGCAGAGGACGCTTTCATTGAAGCCGTCGTTCCACTGCATCGAGACCTCGACCCCGATGTTGGTGTTCTGCTCCGACATCTTGTCGCCCTGGGCGTGGAAGATGTTGGGGTGCAGCGCCGTCTTGCCCTTGTTGATGAACTCGACGAAGCCGCGCACGCCGCCCGCGAAGGCGAAGTTGTCTTCCTTGTTGTTGCGCTCGTCGACCAGGCGGATCTTCACGCCGTTGTTCAGGAACGAGAGTTCGCGCAGGCGCTTGGCCAGGATGTCGTAGTGGAACTCGGAGTTCTGCGTGAAGATCTCCGTGTCCGGCAGGAAGTGGACTTCCGTGCCGCGCTTGTCGGTCTCGCCGACGATCTTCATCGGGCTGGTCTCGAAACCGTCGCGGACCTCGATCAGGCGGTCCTGCGGCACGCCCTTCTTGAACTCCAACTGGTGGACCTTGCCTTCGCGGCGCACCGTCAGGCGCAGCGTCTTGGACAGCGCGTTCACGCAGGACACGCCCACGCCGTGCAGGCCGCCCGAGACCTTGTAGCTGTTCTGGTTGAACTTGCCGCCGGCGTGCAGCTCGGTCAGCGCGATCTCGGCCGCCGAGCGCTTGGGCTCGTGCTTGTCGTCCATCTTCACGCCGGTCGGGATGCCGCGACCGTTGTCGATGACGGAGATCGAGTTGTCGGTGTGGATGGTGATGACGATGTCGTCGCAGTAGCCAGCCAACGCCTCGTCGATCGAGTTGTCGACCACCTCGAACACCAGGTGGTGCAGACCGGTGCCGTCCGAGGTGTCGCCGATGTACATGCCGGGGCGCTTGCGCACCGCCTCCAGGCCTTCCAGGATCTGGATGCTGGACTCGCCGTACCCCGCGCCGTCGTTCTGCGGCGCGGGCGTCGGGGTGTTCTCAGGAGTGCTGTTATCGGTCATCGGAGGGGTACTCAGGCCGCCGCGGCGGCCGCTGAAAAAACTGGCTGGAACCCCCGCCTGGCGGGGGCAGGGGGTGCGCAACGTTCACGCTCCGGGGAGCGAAGGTCGCGCAGCGACCTTAGATCCTCATCGGCATGACGACGTACTTGAAGCCGGTGTGTTCGGGGATGCTGAGCAGCGCGCTGGACGAGCTGTCGTTCAGGTCCACCCGCACCATGTCCTGCGACATGTTGGCCAGCACGTCCATCAGGTAGGTCACGTTGAAGCCGGTTTCGATCTGGTCGCCGCCGTAGTCGATCTCGAGTTCTTCCTTGGCCTCTTCCTGCTCGGCGTTGCTCGAGGCGATCGACAGCAGGCCCGGCTCGAAGGACAGGCGCACCGCCTTGAACTTCTCGCTGGTCAGGATCGCGGCGCGCTGCAGCGCGGCCAGCAGCGGCTGGCGGCCCAGGATCACGTGGAAACGGTGGTTCTTCGGGATGACGCGGTTGTAGTCGGGGAACTTGCCCTCGACCAGCTTGGTCACGAACTCCATGCCGCTGAAGCTGAACTTGGCCTGGTTGCCGGCGAAGCGCATCTCGATCGGAGCGCTCTCGTCGTCGCCCTTGCCGCCGTCCTTGAGCAGGCGCATCAGTTCCAGCACCGTCTTGCGGGGCAGGATGACTTCCTGCTTGGGCATCTCGGTGTCCGTCTCGGCCTGGGCCAGCGCCAGTCTGTGGCCGTCGGTCGCGACCAGCGTCAGGGTCTTGCCCTCGGCCACGAACAGGATGCCGTTCAGGTAGTAGCGGATGTCATGCACCGCCATCGCGAAGTGGACCTGGTTGATCAGGCCCTTGAGCGTCTTCTGTGGCACGCTGAACGCGGGACCGAAGTCGGCCGCTTCCTGCACCAGCGGGAAATCGTCGGCCGGCAGCGTCTGCAGCGTGAAGCGGCTCTTGCCGCCCTGCAGCGTCATCTTGTTCTGGTTGGACGTCAGGCTCACCGTCTGGTCCGACGGCATCGAGCGCAGGATGTCGATCAGCTTGCGCGCGCCGATGGTGGTGGAGAAGTCCCCGTCGTCGCCCTCGAACTCGACCGTGGTGCGCACCTGGATTTCCAGGTCGCTCGTGGTCAGCTCCACCTGCTTGCCCTGCTTCCGGACCAGCACGTTGGCCAGGATGGGCAGGGTGTGGCGCCGTTCCACGATGCCGGACACCGCCTGCAGCGCGGCAAGCACTTTGTCCTGGCTGTCTTTCAACACGATCATGTCAACCTCTCTCCACTGTTGGCTGTTCGGGCGAACGCGGCATTTTCGCTGAAGGCGAAGGCGTTTTTCCTCATCCCTTCAGCGTTTGCTCCAGCACATGCAACTGCTGGTTCAACTCGGTGTTCTTCTGACGCTCGCCGCCGATCTTGCGGACCGCATGCAGCACCGTCGTATGGTCGCGGCCGCCGAACAGCTCGCCGATCTCCGGCAGGCTCTTCTGCGTCAGCTCCTTGGCCAGGTACATCGCGATCTGGCGCGGCCGGGCGATGCTGGCCGGGCGCTTCTTCGAGTACATGTCCGCGACCTTGATCTTGTAGAAGTCGGCCACCGTCTTCTGGATGTTCTCGACCGAGATCTGCCGGTTCTGGATCGAGAGCAGATCCTTGAGCGCCTCTCGCGCGAGCTGGATGTTGATTTCCTTGTGCGAGAAGCGGCTGTAGGCCAGCACCTTGCGCAGCGCGCCCTCGAGCTCGCGCACGTTGGCGCGCACGTTCTTCGCAATGAAGAAGGCCACGTCCTCCGGCATCGGCGCGCTTTCGGCCTCGGCCTTCTTGATCAGGATGGCGACCCGCATTTCCAGCTCGGGCGGTTCGATCGCAACGGTCAGGCCGGCGTCGAAGCGGCTGGTGAGGCGCTCGTCGATGTCCACCAGACCCTTCGGATAGGTGTCCGAGGTCATGATGATGTGGGCCCGCTTGGCCAGCAGCGCCTCGAACGCATTGAAGAACTCTTCCTGCGTGCGGTCCTTGCCGGCGAAGAACTGCACGTCGTCGATCAGCAGCAGGTCCAGCGAGTGGTACTTGGCCTTGAGCTCGTCGAAGGTCTTGCGCTGGTAGTTCTTGACCACGTCCGAGATGAACTGCTCGGCGTGCAGGTAGAGCACGCGGGCGTCGGGGCGGTCCTTGAGCAGCGCGTTGCCGACGGCGTGGATCAGGTGGGTCTTGCCCAGGCCGACACCGCCGTAGATGAACAGCGGGTTGTACATCTGGCCCGGCGCGCCGGCGACGTGCAGCGCCGCGGTGCGCGCCATCTGGTTGGCGCGGCCGGGCACCAGCGTGTCGAAGGTCAGGCTGGTGTTGATGCGGTGGCGGGTGGCGCTGGGCGGGACGTTGGGGGTCGCGCCCGGCTGGATCAGGCTGGCGGCGGTGGCCGGCGCCGCGGGCGGCTGGGCGGCCACGGGCGCGGCGGCCGGACGGGCGGCCACCGAGGCCGGCACGGCCGGCCGACCGGCCGCCGGCGCGCCCAGGCCGTGCTGGTTCAGCACCTGGCCCATGGTCATGCTGGACGGCTGCGTGCGCGGCAGCGGCGCGATCGCCTCGCGCGGCGCCAGCGACAGTTCCAGGCGTGCCGGCTTGCCGGCGAGCTCGGTCAGGATGGCCTCGATGCGGCCGGCGTACTGGCTGCGGATCCAGTCCAGCTTGAATCGGTTGGGGACACGGAGGGACACCAGGACGGCCTCGTGGCCGTTCTCTTCCTGCTGGGCGACCTCTGCCGGGGGCAGCGGACGGATCCAGGTATTGAATTGCTGCTCAGGCAGTTCGGCGGCCAGGCGTTCGCAGCCGCGCTGCCACAAGGCCGCCCCTGACAAGTCTGCGCTCATTGTGGAAAACTTATTCTTCGAGCGGCCGGATTGTACCGATGCGAGACCGCGAAGCCAGGGTTATCCACAGATTTTTTGCCCCGGTCAAGTGCTGGTAATCCCCGTGCCTGCCAGCCTCCGGATTGACCCTGATGCAAATCTTTGCTGTAATCGCGGGTTTTCCGGACGCCCGGACGTTGCTGCGTGGGCCTCCGCTTTTCGAGCGGCTTGCGACATCCCTCCGAGATGTCCACCGTCGCCACCGTCCGCGGCGCCAAGGTGGCGCGAGGCGACGGGAAGTACCGAAGATTTCCAAGAGGTTGAACATGAAACGCACTTATCAAGGCTCCAAGACCCGTCGCGCCCGCACCCACGGCTTCCTGGTCCGCATGAAGACGCGTGGCGGCAAGGCCGTCATCGCCGCTCGCCGCGCCAAGGGCCGCAAGCGCCTGGCCGTCTGAGCGAAGCGCAAGACGACTCCGACAGCACCGTGATCGGCCGCATCGTGCGATCGGCCGATTTCGAGCGCGTGCTGGGCACCCCCAGCCGCGCACGCAGCGCGCACTTCGCCGTGCATCACCTGGCCGCCAGCCCCTCGCTGCCGAAGCGCCGTCCATCCACAGGAACGGCTGACTTGTCCACAGGTGATGCACCGATTCATCCCCAAGCTGTGGATGAACGGTCCTCCGCGAACGTGGCGCCCACCCCCGTTGAATCGGTTCCAGCCGCGCCCGACCGGGCCTGGCTGGGCTACGTCGTGCCCAAGCGGCACGCGAAGCGCGCCGTGACGCGGGCGCTGCTCAAGCGCCAGATCCGTGCCGTGTTCGGCGACCTGCCGACGCTGCCGCCCGGCCTCTGGGTGGTGCGGCTGCGCATGCCCTTCGACCGCAAGCAGTACCCCAGCGCCTCTTCCGACGCGTTGCGCGCCGCCGCGCGCGCGGAGCTGCTGCAGCTGACCCGCAAGCTCGCGCCACCGCCCCCGGGCGCCGCCGGCTGACCGGATCGCGGTTCGGAACAGCGACCATGGACGACCGCCCCGGCCTGCCGACGCGACTGCTGATGGGGCTGGTGCGCGGCTACCAGCTGCTGTTCAGCGCCTGGTTGCGCGCGGGCTGCCGCTACAGCCCGAGTTGCTCGAACTACGCGATGCAGTCCCTGCGCCGCCACGGCGCCGCCGCCGGCACCTACCTTGCGGTCGGACGGGTCCTGCGTTGCAACCCTTTCTGTCTGGGCGGACACGATCCCGTGCCCGACAATCCGCCCCGCCTGTTCACCCGGTTCACCGAGCGTCCCTCCAGATGCCGTCCGGGGTCAGCCTCTTCAACCGCCAATCCAAAAGCTTCCCATGACTGATATTCGCCGCACCATCTTGTGGGTGGTGTTCACGATGTCGCTGGTCCTTCTGTGGGACGGGTGGCAGCGGCACAACGGCCAGCCGTCGCTGTTCCATCCGGCGCCGGCCAAGGTCGCCACCGCGCCCGCCGCCCCGGCATCGGCCGCTTCCGCCGCCGCGCTGCCGGCCGCCGCGGCTGCTTCCGGCGCCACCGCCGGCGCGCCGGTCGCGCCCGTCGTCAAGAACGAGCTGGTCACCTTCACCACCGACGTGGTCAAGGCCACCATCGACACCCGCGGCGGCAGCCTGGTGCGCGTCGAGCTGCTCAAGCATGCCGATGACACCAACCCCAGCGGCCACGTCGTCGTGCTGGATCCGATGCGCAACTACAGCGCCCGCTCCGGCCTGCTGAACGTGCCGAACGCGCCCAGCGACCAGACGGTGCTGACGCTGGTCGACGGCCCCAAGGAGCTCAAGGACGGCCAGGACACCCTGGTTGTGCGTCTGGAAGGTGAACAGGGCGGCGTGAAGCTGGCCAAGACCTACACCTTCAAGCGGGGCGACTACGCCATCGCGGTGAACCACGAGGTCACCAACACCGGCGCGGCCGCGGTCACGCCGCAGCTGTACCTGCAGCTGGTGCGTGACGGCCATGTCGAGCACACCGGTCCGTCCTTCGCGCCGACCTCGTTCTCCGGCCCGGCGATCTACACCGACAAGGCGAAGTACCACAAGCTCGCGTTCGACGACCTCAAGAAGGGCAAGGCCGAGTACGAGAAGAACGCCGACGACGGCTGGGTCGCGATGGTCCAGCACTACTTCGTCAGCGCCTGGATCCGCAACGAAGCCGGCCCGCGCGAGTTCAACGTCCGTCCGCTCAACCAGGACCTGTACACCGCCGGCATGGTGATGAACTTCCCGGCCGTGGCGCCGGGCGCGTCGGCCAAGCTGGACAACCTGCTGTACGTCGGCCCGCAGGAAGAGAAGAAGCTGGAAGTGCTGGCCCCGGGCCTGGAGCTGGTGAAGGACTACGGCATCTTCAAGATCCTGTCCAAGCCGCTGTTCTGGCTGCTGGACGTCCTGCACACGCTGCTGGGCAACTGGGGCTGGGCGATCATCCTGCTGGTCGTGCTGCTGAAGGTCGCGTTCTACGGCCTGAACGCCAGCGCGTACCGCAGCATGGCCAAGATGAAGGCGGTGAATCCCCGCATCCAGGAGATGCGCGAGCGCCTGAAGGACAAGCCGCAGCAGATGCAGCAGGAGATGATGCGGATCTACAAGGAAGAGAAGATCAATCCGCTGGGCAGCTGCCTGCCGATCTTCCTGCAGATGCCGTTCTTCATCGCGCTGTATTGGGTGCTGCTGTCCAGCGTCGAGATGCGCGGCGCGCCGTGGGTGATGTGGATCCACGACCTGTCCAAGCCCGACAGCCTGTTCGGCCACCTGTTCGGCGCGCCGATCGGCCCGCTGCCGCTGCTGATGACGGCCTCCAGCCTGCTGCAGGTGTGGCTGAACCCGCAGCCGGCCGACCCGGTCCAGGCCAAGATGATGTGGATCATGCCGCTGGCCTTCAGCGTGATGTTCTTCTTCTTCCCGTCGGGCCTGGTGCTGTACTGGTTGGTGAACAACATTCTGTCGATCGCCCAGCAATGGATGATCAACAAGCAGATCGGCGTCAGCGGCTCGAAGAAGTGATCGACGGCGGCGGGGGATTCGCCAATTCCTCACGCCGATCGCAGGAGCCCCCGCACCCCGGGGGCTTTTTTTCGTCCGCGCGCAGGCGCTTAATCGAGTCCATGCGGGGATCGCTTCTCCACCTGACTCGGGACGGTGGGGGACCGGAGGCGCAAGACGCCGGCTCACGAGAGGCGGCGACGAGGCCTGCCCCGCGCCATCCACGATGACGGCGATGCGGCCTGGCGGCCCATCGCCGTTGTTCTTGGTGCCCGGACGCTGCGAGACAATCGCGCCCATGCTGTCGCGACACCAGGATCCCATCGCCGCCATCGCCACCGCGCCCGGACGCGGGCCGTCGGCATCGTGCGTGTGTCCGCGCCACAAGACCTGGCCCCGCTGGTGACCGCGATCTGTGGCCGCACGCTCAAGCCTCGAGAGGCGACCTACCTGCCCTTCCGTAGCGCCCAGGGCGAGGCGATCGACCACGGCCTGGCGCTGCTCTTCCCGGCGCCGCATTCCTACACCGGCGAGCATGTGCTGGAGCTGCAGGCCCACGGCGGCCCGGTGGTGCTGCAACTGCTGCTGGCGCGCTGCCTGGAGGCCGATCCCGCGCTGCGGATGCGGCTGGCCGAGCCGGGCGAGTTCACGCGCCGCGCCTTCCTCAACGGCAAGCTGGACCTGGCGCAAGCCGAGGCCGTGGCCGACCTGATCGACGCCAGCACCGAAGCCGCCGCGCGCAGCGCCGGTCGGGCGCTGGCCGGTGCGCTCAGCGGCGAGGTCGGCGGGCTGCGCGATGGCTTGATCCAGCTGCGGATGCTGGTCGAAGCCACCCTGGACTTCCCCGAGGAGGAGATCGATTTCCTCGAGCAGGCCGATGCGCTGGGCAAGTTGCGCCGGTTGCTGCAGCGGGTGGAGGCGCTGCTCGATCGCAGCCGCCAGGGCGCGATCCTGCGCGAGGGCATCAAGGTCGTGCTGGCGGGGCAGCCGAATGTCGGCAAGAGCTCGCTGCTGAACGCGTTGGCCGGCGCCGAGCTGGCGATCGTGACGCCGATCCCGGGCACGACGCGGGACAAGCTGAGCCAGACCATCCAGATCGAGGGCGTGCCGCTGCACATCAGCGACACGGCCGGCCTGCGCGACACCGAGGACGAGGTCGAGCGCATCGGCGTGGCCCGCAGCTGGGACGCGATCGCGGATGCGGACGTGGTGCTGTTCCTGCACGACCTGACGCGCGTCGGCCATGCGGACTACGAGGCCGAGGACGCCGAAATCCGCGGCCGCCTGACGAGCGTCGATCCGGCGCGGATCCTGCAGATCTACAACAAGGCCGACGCGCATGCGCCGGCGGGTTTGCCGGCGGACGCGCTGACCTTGTCGGCGAAGACGGGCGAGGGCCTGGACGCCTTGCGCCGACGCCTGCTGGAGCAGGTCGGCTGGCACGCGGTGCCGGAGGGTCTGTTCATCGCGCGCGAGCGCCACGTGCAGGCGCTGCGCCGCACCCAGGAGCACATCGGGCTGGCGTTGGCCCAGGCCGAGACCGAGCCGCCGGCGCTGGACCTGATGGCGGAGGAGTTGCGCCTGGCGCACGACGCGCTCGGCGAGATCACCGGCGCGTTCACCGCTGACGATCTGCTGGGGGAGATCTTCAGCAGGTTCTGCATCGGGAAGTGAGCGCCGAGGCGCTCAATGCCCCTCGAACGCCACCAGCGAGAACACCTTCAACCCGCCCTCCCGCAAGCGCTTCGACCCGCCCAGCTCCGGCAGGTCCACGATCGCCGCGCCCTCGATGACCTCGGCGCCCAGCCGCTCGAGCAGCCGCTTGCCGGCCATCATCGTGCCGCCGGTGGCGATCAGGTCGTCGATCAGCAGCACCCGATCGCCGGCCTTCACCGCGTCGGTGTGCATCTCCACCGTCGCGCTGCCGTACTCCAGCTCATAGGTCTCCTGCACCGTCGTGAAGGGCAGCTTGCCCTTCTTGCGGATCGGCACGAAACCGACGTTGAGCTCATAGGCCAGCACCGAGCCGATGATGAACCCACGCGCATCCAGCCCCGCGATCGCATCGGGCCGCAGGTCGAAGTAGCGGTGCACGAACTGGTCGATCAGCACGCGGAAGGCCCGCGGGTTCGCCAGCAGCGGCGTGATGTCGCGGAACTGCACGCCTGGCTCCGGCCAGTCCGGCACGGTGCGGATCTGCTGCCTCAGGAAGGCGATCGGGTCAGGGGTGAGGTCGGTGTGCGGCATGGGCGCGATTGTCGCGCCGGCCGGGCTCGGCGGGGTCAGGCCGTCTGCTGCTGGCAGATCAGGCGCGCGCGGCCGGCCTGCT
The DNA here is from genome assembly GCF_007997345.1 of Mitsuaria sp. TWR114. Classification (NCBI taxonomy): domain Bacteria; kingdom Pseudomonadati; phylum Pseudomonadota; class Betaproteobacteria; order Burkholderiales; family Sphaerotilaceae; genus Roseateles; species Mitsuaria sp. TWR114. Next base: position 3,832 of record NZ_VOSR01000457.1, on the reverse strand, counting down.
TGGCTTCGTAGAGCGCGGCGTCCGCCGTCTGGATCAGGCGCTGGGCCTCTTCGCCGCTGCGCGGGATCAATGCCGCCACGCCGATCGACAGGCTCACCGAGCGCCGCACCGGCGAGCCCACATGCTCGATCGCGGCCAGCCGCACGCTGTCCAGGCAGCGCTGCGCCACCACCTGCGCGCCGGCCAGGTCCGTGTCGACCAGCAGCACCGCGAATTCCTCGCCGCCGTAGCGGCACACCGATTCACCGCCGCGTCCGGCGCAGCTGCGCAGCAGCGTCGCGACGCGCCGCAGGCAGTCGTCGCCGGAGACGTGGCCATAGCAGTCGTTGTATTGCTTGAAATGGTCGATGTCGACCATCAGCAGCGCCAGCGGCCGGCCCGCGCGAGTCGCGCGCTGCCACTCGGTCTGCAGCAGCTGGTCGAACAGCCGCCGGTTGCCGACGCCGGTCAGCCCGTCGGTGGTCGACTGCCGGGCCAGCAGCTCGTTGGCGCGGCGCAGCCGCTCCTCCTGGCGCTTGCGCTCGGTCAGGTCGGTGACGATGCAGACGTAGAGGTGGATCGTGTCGGTCCGGACCTCGGCGATCGCCAGCTGCAGGTGCAGCGCCTCGCCGCTGCGGTGACGGGCGGTGAACTCGCGCGGCTGGCCCAGCAGCGAGCGCGGGTCCAGCGGCGCCTCCTGCGTCGCGCCCGCCACGCCAACCGCCCCCGAGGCCGCCGCCGACGCGGCGCCCAGCAGCATGCCCAGGTGGACGCCCTGCAGCTCCGAGGCGGTGAAGCCGAACAGCGACTCGCAGCTCGGGTTGGCCTCGAGCACATGGCCGCCGGAGTCCAGCGTCAGGATGCCATTGGCGGCCGACTCGATCGTCGCGCGCAGTTGCGCCCGGCTCGCCGCCAGGCGCTGCTGCTCGTGGATCAGGTCGGTCACGTCCATGCGCACGCCGACGATGCCGCCGGATGGCGTGCGGGATTCGTAGATGCGCAGCCACATGTCGTCGTGCACCCGCTGCAGCAGCGGCGACACCTGCTTGCCGCGCGCCTGGCGGCGCTCCTCCAGCCATTCGGGTTCGCGGCCGCGCGCCTCCGGGATGCCGCCGCGCGCCAGGGACTCCCGCACCAGGTCCTCGAAGGTGCTCTTGCGCTGGAAGTGCCGCAGCATGTGCGGGTAGATCTCGACCAGGCGGCGGTTGTAGGCGATCAGGCGGTCCTCGGCGTCGAAGATCTCGACGCTGGCCGGCAGCGCGTCGATCGCTTCCTCCATCGTGCGCTGCGCCAGCCGGGCGCGCGCCTGCGTGCGCGCCAGTGTCGACACGACCGCCACCGCCAGCAGCACCGTCAGCGCCAGCGAGGCCACGCCCACCCACGCCAGCCAGCCGTCGACCGCGTCGCCGCCGAGGGTGACCGTCAGCACGATGGCCTGCAGGCCCACCAGCAGCGCGAACGCCAGCAGCGGCCAGGTGCGGACTTCGGCGGATCGGTTCATCGCGGAGCGCGGCGCCGGCGGCGACGCCATGGAAAAGGGTGGCTGATCCTAGCCAGCCCGCTCCGCGATGAATACCGCTCCACGGGGGGAGAAGCGGGTTCGGGCGACGTCCCCTCGTTGGTGGGGTGCCACGCTTTGTGAGCGACGGTGTACGGGGACGGGTCAGCCGCCGCGGGTGACCGGCATGTCGCCCGCGTTCGGCAGGCTCATGTGGCGCGACAGTTCCAGCTTCGCCAGCGAGTTGCGGTGCACCTCGTCCGGGCCGTCGGCGAAGCGCAGCGTGCGCTGGCCCGCCCACATGTAGGCCAGCGGGGTGTCGTCGCTGACGCCCATGCCGCCGTGGACCTGCATCGCCCAGTCGATCACCTTCAGCGCCATCGTCGGCGCCACGATCTTGATCATCGCGATCTCGGCTTTGGCGACCTTGTTGCCGACGGTGTCCATCATGTAGGCCGCCTTCAGCGTCAGCAGCCGCGCCTGCTCGATGCTGCAGCGCGCCTCGGCGATGCGCTCCTGCGTCACCGTCTGCTGCGCGATCGTCTTGCCGAAGGCGACCCGGGAGATCGCCCGCTTGCACATCAGCTCCAGCGCCCGCTCCGCCGCGCCGATCGAACGCATGCAGTGGTGGATCCGTCCAGGGCCCAGGCGGCCCTGCGCGATCTCGAAGCCGCGGCCTTCGCCCAGCAGGATGTTCTCGACCGGGACACGCACGTTCCTGAGCTCGATCTCCATGTGGCCGTGCGGCGCGTCGTCGTAGCCGAAGACGCTGAGGTGGCGCTTGACCGTGATGCCCGGCGTGTTCGCCGGCACCAGCACCATGGACTGCTGCTCGTGGCGGCCGGCGTCCGGGTTGGTCTTGCCCATCACGATGTAGAGCGCGCAGCGCGGATCGCCGGCGCCCGACGACCACCACTTCGTCCCGTTGATGACGTACTCGTCGCCGTCCCGTTCGATGCGGCACTGGATGTTGGTCGCGTCCGACGAGGCCACGTCCGGCTCCGTCATCAGGAAGGCGGAGCGGATCTCGCCGCGCAGCAGCGGCTCGAGCCAGCGGTCCTTGAGCGCTTCGCTGGCGTAGCGCTCCAGCGTCTCCATGTTGCCGGTGTCGGGCGCGGAGCAGTTGAAGACCTCCGGCGCCCAGTACACGCGGCCCATGATCTCGCACAGCGGCGCGTACTCGAGGTTGGACAGCCCTTCCGGCGCGCGCGCGGAGCGCGGCAGGAACAGGTTCCAGAGCCCGGCGGCGCGCGCCTTGGGCTTGAGCTCCTCGATCACCTTCGTCGGGATCCAGGCGTTGCCGGCGCGGCGGTTGGCCTCGATCTCGGCGTGGTAGCGATGCTCGTTGGGATAGATGTGTTGGTCGAAGAACGCCAGCAGGCGCTCGCGCAGCTGTTCAACCTTGGGGCTGTAGTCGAAGTTCATGGAGGAGTCTCCCGGTGAGGCGTTCTTGATGCGTTCTTGACGCGTTCGTGAGGCCGTGAGGCGCGCGGCGGGGCGGTGCAGCGCGCGTCAGCCGCGCTGGCCGCGATAGCGGAGGTACTGCGCGTACAGCGCCTCCATCGTGGTGGACCGTTCGTCCGCATGCAGCGGATGCGAGGGCGCGAAATTGCAGACGCGCAGCAGCCAGTCGCCGGGCGCGTCGCCGATCGGCGGCGCGACGTCCAGCACGTTGATGCAGGCCGGCGACTGGACCCAGCTGCCGAGCATCAGACGCTGGCCGCCGCTCACCGCATGCGACAGGATCGCGGCGTTGACGACGCCATGCAGCACCAGCAGCGCGCAGTCCCAGTCGGGATCGGCCTGCAGGCGGGCGACGCCGCCGAGCACGCGATCGAGCAGCTCGCCGACGCTCTCGCCGTTGAGGAAGCGCTGCGATTCCGGGACCGGGCTGCGCTGCAGGCCGGTGAAGGTGCGCGCGAGTTCATCGGTGGGGATCTCGCCGAGGCGGCCGCCGCGGATCTCCTGCCACTCGGGCCAGACCTGCGGCGAGAGCTCGCCCTGGCCGGCGTGGCGCAGCACCAGGTCGGCGGTCTCGACGGTGCGCGGCAGGCCCGACACGATCACGCGATCGAATCGCACGCCAGCCGCGCGGAACGCCTCGCCGGCGGCCTGCGCCTGCGCGGTGCCGTCGTCGTTCAGACGCACCTGCTCGGGCAGCACCGGCGCCCCGGTCGTGCCATCGAAGTAGGTCACCGCGCCATGCCGCATCAGGTAGACGCGGCGGCGTTGCGGGCTGCGGGGCTGGGTGTCCAACATGGGCGGCAGTGTGGCGCAACGACGCAGGCCGCACTGTCACGCAGGCGGCAGGCTCGCGGGCCGGGCCACAATTCGCGGCCGTGCCGTGCCGTGCCG
>NZ_VOSR01000456.1:0-5575 GCF_007997345.1 Mitsuaria sp. TWR114 | reverse complement strand
GCCGCGGCCGCTGGCGGACTTCTGCGCCCCGCGATCGATCAGGCCGATGCCGAACTCGTCATGGATGTGGCGGGAGAAGGCGCGCGCGGTGTCGGCGCGGACGATGTCGACGCCGGGGATCGGGCAGGGGAGGCGGGTGAAGGCGGCGCCGCGAGGCGCGGAGTCAGCGGCCATCGAGGAGTTCCAACGTGCGCGGATCGGGCTGGCCATCGTAGAAGCGGTCGAGGGCTTCGACGAAGACGGCGTCGTTGCCGGAGGCGCGCGCGAAGAGCGTCAGCGAGGAGCGGAACTTCAACGCGTCGACCTGACCGAGGATCTGCTCGGCGGATCGGGTGCGGTGGGAGGACATCAGCGCGACGCACTCGCGAAGACGCGGGCCGAGGACGGGGTGGCTGAGGTAGGCGACGGCTTCGTCGAGGGAGTCGATGCCGTAGAACTGGGCCGTGCTGCTGAGACCCAGGCCGCGGAGCTGCGGGAAGAAGTACCACATCCAGTGGCTGACCTTGCGACCGCGCTTGAGCTCGTCGAGGACGTCGGCGAGTTGGGGGGATTGGGCGGCGAGGAAGCGGTCGAGGTCGAAGGGGGCCGGCATGGCGGTTTCCAGATGCGCGCGGGCTGCGTCGACTCTAGCAAGGGGAACGCCTGAATCGGAGGGAACCCATTTGGTGGGAGGTGTCGCGCCGATGATGGTTCTCCTCACGATTGATGAGGCTCCGCAAGCTTTTGAGGGTTCCTCCGATGCGCCCGAGGCAGCGCCTCTTTCAGACTGAAGTTTTCGAAGGGAGGAGACCCGTATGGCGCAGATCATTTCTCGGCGTTTGCTCGTGCTGGGCGGATTGCTCGCGCTCGGCATCGGATCGGCGGAAGCCAAAGGCAGGCGAGGCGGTGGAGGGCGAAGCGGTAGCCGCGGTGGCCGTGGAGGCGGCGGTGGGGGTAACAGCGGCGACTGCGGCTCGCGAGGAGGCCCGGGCGGGCCTCGCGACAAGAACGGGAAATGTCCGGGGTGGCGGAAGTAATTCTTTCGGTTGAACTCACCGAAATTTGCTTGCCGCGAATTCTCGCGGCAGGCCGCAGAAACGAAAAAACCGCCACTCGGGCGGTTTCATTCTGGGTATGAGGTTGACGAGCCTTACCCTCGGCACTGGTCACAACGGTTAGGGCTGCTTGGTTCCCCACCTGACCCGGTTGGCCGCGCTTCCATGCGAGGAGGCCCGTCAGCGGCGGATTCTAGCCGAGCTTTCCGAGCCCTCCGGCCGCGCGCTCGCCGGGCGTGCATCTCCGCACGCCACGCGTGCGAACACCGCCGCCCCCGGGTCGACGCGCCCCACGGGCCTGTGGTTAAATCCGCCCCGGACCTCGTGGGACGCGCTCCCGCCCAGGCCATCGCCGATTTACCAACTACTTGCGGGCGATTCACAAATGCGGCTAAAGCGTTGCGGCTCCGATTGCCCCCGGGCCGGCAAACGCCGGTGACCACTGTGGGCTTCGGAGTTTTTTCATGTCCGCTCGTCTGGCTCAGTTCGATTCGCTGCTGACCCGTCGCCGTGCCGCTCACGGCACCATCGCACCCACCCAGCCGCTGCGCACGCTGCGCGACCCCTGGGGCGAGCCGGTCGCCGAGTTCTCCCGCTTCCCCTCCGACCTCGAACTGCTCAGGGCCGCCCATCGCCTGCACGGCGACGACTGGATCGGCCCGCTCGCCGACGACGCCCACGCCCAGCGCCTGAACGCCGCCTGGCGCCTCGCGCTGCTGCGCGCCGATCGCCACGGTCAGGCCCGCGTGTCGCGTGAGGTCGGCCCGCAATGGATCAGCGCCCCTCACGCCGCGCGACCCGGCGAGCGTCCCGCCGAGCTGCGCCGCGCGCTCCAGGCCGCGGCCGTCCGTCAACTCTGGCAATCGGGCTGGAAGCTGGTCGGCTGATCCGCCACGCCCGGCGGACCGCTCGCCACGCCGTCATGCCGACGGAAGCCGCTCTGCCAGCCAAGCCTCGGTCGCGTAAGGGAAGGCGATCGTTGGCGCTCTCAGTTCGGCGAAACGATCCCGCAGCGCGCGCAGTCGTTGCGCGACAACGTGCTGCTCCGTCTCCGGCAGCGACGCGATGAAGCTCACCGACAGGATCCGATCGATCACGACCTGATCGAAAGTGCCCACATGGCTGTGCGGCAGCACCGTCCGCTGCAGCGGCCCGAACAGCGACTGCCCCTCGAAAGGCTGCTTCCACGTCCCCTTGTAGAAGCGCGGCGCATCGCCCTCATAGGGGGTGATGATCTCGGTGATCGCGGCGACCCAGTCGCGGGACTCGTCCCTCACGTTCCACACCAGCCCCAGTCGCCCACCCGGCCGCAGCACGCGATGCATCTCGCGCAGCGCCTGCGCGTTCGCGAACCAGTGGAAGGCCTGTGCGCAGACGACCACGTCCGCCGCGCCATCCTCCAGCGGGATCGCCTCCGCCGTGCCGCCGAGCGCCCGCACGTCAGGCAGGCTTTCCGCGAGCCGCGCCCGCATCGCGTCGACCGGCTCGACCGCCGTGATCGCCGCGCCCGTGCGCGCCAGCAGCTTGGTGAACTTGCCAGTCCCCGCGCCGAGATCGACGACCCGCGCGCCCTCGCGGGCGCCGAGCGTCGCGTCCAGCCATCCAGCGAGCGCTTCCGGATACTCCGGGCGGCCACGCTGGTAGCTGTCCGAGGCGCTGGTGTAGCCGCGCTGCGCGGCGTCGTGGACGGGGCGGGTGGAGGTCATCGGCCCATGCTACGCCGGGCATGGCTCGTGGACGTCAAGGCCCTGTGGGCGCCGCGGGCGCGCGGTGGCTCAGAGCCCGAGCAAGACCTGGCGCGTCATGGACACCGCCATGACGTAGCCGAGCGCGACCAGCGCCAGCAGATAACCGACCACGCGGAACTCTCCGCGTCCGATGCCCCAGTGCCCGAGCGCGAAGTACGCGCCGAGCGCGATGAACTTCGCCGTCATCCAGGGCTCGTAGCGCGGGTCGTGGTGCATCGCGCCCCAGAGGCTCAGCCCGGACACCACGATCAGCACATGGCTGCTGAACACGAGCGTGCGCAGCCGCTCGTCCATCACCCACGCCGCGCCGAATTGATGCGCCAGCCCACGCACCAGGAACAGTCCGACGCTGCACCACGCGAGCAGCGCATGCATCTCGACCATCGGGCCATAGAACCAGTCCATGAGCGCGGAGCTTCGTCACCCGGCCGGGGGATGTCAATCCGGGGAACGCGGGGCAGGGCCCAAGAGGCCAGGCGGCTTCCCTCGAAGGTGGGCCCGCTTCAACCCCCCGCCGGGAACCACTTTGAGTCATGGCAGGACGCGCCGCGATTTCGAGAATGGGCGCCTTCCATCGACGTGGGTCGGTGAGTCGAAAGGTCGTGAAGATGGTTGATCAAATGGAATGCAAGCCGAGCGGGGTGCTGGCCGCGTCGGGCAGGGAGGCGGAGTGGCCGCATCACCGGTGGGTTCGCGTGGACAGCAAGTCCCAGGCACCTTACAAGTTTCATCCCTGCTTCAACCCGTGCTCGCCGCATGAATGGCCGTATGACCTGCAGGCCCTGCACGGGACGGAAGACTGGGACGACATCGTTGGCTGGTACCTGGAGCGACATCCGAAGCTGTCCCGCGACGACGTCCTCAACTTCGCGCAGGAGGTGGTCCGATGCGCGCAGGGGCGTCAGCTCAGCGTGGGGGTTTGCAATGACCCTGAACTGGCTCAACTGAGCCTTTCGTTCACCCTCTGGGGCTACTCGGAGGACGGGCAGTACGGCCTGGAGTCTCCCGAGGTGCGATCGATCGATCGGATCTGGTTCTCGGTCCCGGCATACCGGCGGCTGTTCGGGGACGTCAGCGTGAACGTGCGGCATTGCCCCTTCGAGGATCGCTTTCATTCCGCAGGGAGTTGATCCATGCACCAATTCAATCCGAACGAGACCTTCGAGGTCGCCGAGCATCTCGTGACGAGGGAGGGCGAAGGCAATCGCCGTAGCGCGGTATCGCGCGCCTACTACGCGGTGTTTCTTTTGGCGCGCGACCTGGCGGAGATTGAAGACAGGAGTGCAGACGTCCACCAACGAACGCTCCGGCATTACCTGAGCCTCGGCGAGAAACAGATCGCCAAGGACCTGCGATTCCTGCGGGACTGTCGCAATGAGGCCGACTATTCGACCAGGCGCTTATTCACACGACGTGAGCGCGATGAAGCCATGCGTCGATCAAGGCACGTCAGGGCGGCTTTGCAGGTGCTCGCGGGCCGGCTTGACTACTGGCAAGCCACGCCATGCTGATGATTCATCCACTCGACTGCGCGGAGCTGAATGCGACGAAGGGCGCCTCAGCGCCCTTCATTGCCTCCAGACCTGGCCTCGCTCAGCGCAGCTGCAGGTCGTCGTCACCGAAGCGGATGTCCAGCGGCTCGATCAGCAACTGCTTCTCACCGTCCTCGACGCGGCCGGCGTCCCACGCCTCGATGCCGCAGGACTTGGCGATCTCCACCACCTTCGCCGCCTGGTCCGCCTTCACGAAGATCGCGAAACCCGCGCCCATGTTCAGCGTCGAATAGGCCTCGCGGTCGTCCTGCTGCGCGTGCTCCTGCATGAACTTCAGCACCGGCGTCACCGGCGGCACCGTGTGGATGCGGTAAGTGAACTTGCCGGGGTGGCGTAGCAGCTTGCGCCAGCCGTGGCCCGTGATGTTCGCGCAGTAGTGCGGCGTGATGCCGGCCTTGTACAGCGCCTCGGTCACCGGCGAGTACAGCGTCGTCGGCGCCAGCAGCGCGTCCCCGTAGCTCAGGCCCGGCTGGACTTCCGTCAGGTAGCCCTGGGGCAGGCGCTCGGTCAGTTTGCGCGCCAGGCTCAGGCCGTTGGCGTGGATGCCGGACGAGGCCAGCAGCACGATCGCGTCGCCCGCGCCCAGCTTGTCGCCGACCGACAGCCGTTCCTTCGGGTTGATCAGGCCGGTGCAGGAGGCCGCCAGATCGATGCGGCCGCCTTCCACGATGCCCGCCAGCGCCGGCGTCTCGCCGCCGCCCCAGGCCACCTGGCAGACGTCGCAGGCCTTCTTCCAGCCCGCCACCAGCGCCTGCGCGCGCTGCGCGTCGCCGAACCAGTCCGAGCCGCCCGCGGCCCAATAGGCCTGCACCACCAGCGGCGTCGCGCCCACCGTGATCAGGTCGTTCACCGCCATCGCGATCGTGTCCTGCGCGATGCCGTCGTAGTAGCTCTTGCCGGTGAGCGTCGCCATCTCATCCGCGACCAGGGTCTTCGTGCCCAGGCATTCGACGATCGAGGCGATGTAGAACGGCCCCACGTCCACGACATACGCCGACTCGCCCCGCGAGGCCTTCACCTCGGTGAATCCGTGCGCGCTCATGTGGACGGCCGTGGCCGCCGCGGCGCGCTGGGCGCTGATCTTCAGCGGATCGATCAGGTCGTAATTGACGCCGGCCTGTTCGTAGCTCAGCGTGCCGGAGGAAGGATCGTGCGGGGCGTGGGTGCTCATGGCGGCGGATTATCCGTCAGCGCCGCGCGGGCCTCCTGACAAACCCGGACGCCGCCCGCCCGGCGGCGC
>NZ_VOSR01000455.1:0-2973 GCF_007997345.1 Mitsuaria sp. TWR114 | reverse complement strand
CCGCGATGGCCGCCGGCATCGTGGTGGGCGGGCTGTGCGGCGCCGTCAACGGGCTCTGCGTGACGCGACTGCGCCTGCCGCCCTTCATCGCGACGCTGGGCATGATGCTGGTGGCGCGCGGCCTGGCGCTGCAGCTGACCGACGCGCGCGCCGTCTCCGGCCTGGGCGAGGCCTTCGGCGTGCTGGGCAACGGCGCGCTGTGGCGCATCGAGGAGATCGATGCGCAGGGCTTCCCCAACGTGATCTTTCCCGGCATCCCCTACCCGGTGCTGCTGATGGTGGCGCTGGCGGTGATCGTGGGGCTGCTGCTGCGCCGCACGCTGCTGGGCCGGCACCTGCATGCGGTGGGCTCCAACGCCGAGGCCGCACGCCTGTCGGGCGTCCACGTGGCGCGCGTGGCGATGTTCGCCTACACCTGCTCCGGCGCCCTGGCCGGCCTGTGCGGCTGCGTGCTGATGTCGCGCCTGGTGACCGCGCAGCCCAACGAGGGCGTGATGTACGAGCTCGACGCCATCGCCGCCGCGGTCATCGGCGGCACCTCGCTGAGCGGCGGCGTGGGCAGCGTGTCCGGCACCGTCATCGGCGCCTTCGTCATCGGCGTGCTGCGCAACGGCCTGAACATGAACGGCGTGTCGGCGTTCTCGCAGCAGATCATCATCGGCCTGGTCATCCTCCTCACCGTGTGGATCGACCAGCTCCGCAACCGGCGCTGAAGACCGGCGCAGAACACCGGCGCAAGACCGGCACATCCCACCAGGAGACCCGCATGCCCCGCATCCCCTCGTCCCTCGCTCCCTTTGCGATCCGTGCGCTGCGGCGCGCGCTGCTCGGTGCCGGCCTCGCGCTGCTGGGCGCGAGCGCCCAGGCCGGCGAGATCGCCGTCATCGTCAAGACCACCAACTCCAGCTTCTGGCAGAACGTCAACAAGGGCGCCGACGCGGCGATCAAGGAGACCACCGGCCACACGCTGACCTTCTCCGGCCCGGCGTCGGAATCGGCGGTCGCCGACCAGGTCAACCTGGTGGAGAACGCGGTCAACCGCCGCGTCGCGGGCATCGTGCTCGCGCCGTCCGACCCCGATGCGCTGGTGCCGGCCATCAAGCGCGCGTGGGAGGCCCGCATCCCCGTGGTGCTGATCGACTCCCGGGTGTCCGACGCCGGCAAGACCTACTACCAGTCCTTCCTGTCCACGGACAACATCGCTGCGGGCGAGCTCTGCGCCAAGGCGCTGATCGCGCGCGTCGGCACCACCGGCAAGGTGGCGCTCATGTCCTACGTGGCCGGCGCGGGCTCGGAGGCGGACCGTGTCGGCGGCTTCAAGCGCTACCTGCAGGCCCACTCGAAGCTGGAGATCGTCGGCCCGTACTACTCGCAGTCGCAGATGGCCACCGCGATGAACCAGACCACCGACGTGCTGGCGGCCCATCGCGACCTCAAGGCCCTGTTCGGCGCGAACGAGCCGACCGCGGTCGGCATGGGCCGCGCGCTGGTGCAGAGCGGTCGCGCCGGTCAGGTGGTGGCCATCGGTTTCGACGGCAACCAGGACCTACAGAAGTTCGTCCAGGACGGCACGCTGGAGGGCATCGCGGTGCAGAGCTCGTTCCGCATGGGCTACCTGGGCGTCAAGACGGTGGACGAGTTGCTGCAGCGCAAGCCGGTGCCCAAGTTCCGCGACACCGGCGTGGTCTGGGTCAACAAGACCAACCTGCAATCGCCCGAGGCCCGGGCGGTCCTCTACTGATGAGCGTCGTGCCTTCGTCCCTGGCGCCCCCGCCCCTCGCCGACCGCGCGGCCGCCGTCATGCCCGCACCGGACCGTCCCTTGCGCCAGGCCCTGCGCGCGTGTCCGCTGGGCCTGGGCGCCGCCGCGCTGGCGGGGCTCTACGACGCGGTCGACGAGGCCACGGCCGCCGCGACGCTGCAGGCCGCCTGGGACGCCGGCCTGCGCTGCATCGACACCGCGCCGTTCTACGGCTACACGCGCAGCGAGCACCGCGTCGGCGCCTTCCTGGCCGGACGGCCGCGCGACGGGCTGGTGCTCTCGACCAAGGTGGGGCGCCTGCTGCGGCCCGATGCCAGCGTGCGGCCGGGCAGCGACGGCTGGGCCGACCCGCTGCCCTTCCGCCCCGTCTTCGACTACAGCTACGACGGCGTGATGCGCTCATTCGAGGACAGCCTGGCGCGCCTGGGCGGCGCGCGCATCGACCTGCTGCTGGTGCATGACATCGGCCGCGCCACCCACGGCCAGCAGCACGGGCGCCACTGGCGCGCGCTCACCCAGGGCCGGGGCTTTCGCGCGCTCGAGTCGCTGCGCGACCAGGGCGCGGTGCAGGCCATCGGGCTGGGAGTGAATGAATGGGAGGTGGCCTGGGACGCGCTGTCGGCCGCGCCGATCGACTGCGTGCTGCTGGCCGGCCGCTACACGCTGCTGGAACAGGGGGCCCTCGGTTTCATGGATCGCTGCGCGGCGGACGGCGTGGACGTCCTCATTGGCGGGCCGTTCAACTCCGGGCTGCTGGCGGGCCAGGCCAAGTACGACTACGGCGCCGTGCCGGCGGCGGTGCGCGAGCGCGCCGAGGCGCTGGCCGCCGTCTGCGCCGAATTCGAGGTGCCCCTGCCGGCGGCCGCGCTGCAGTTCCCGCTGGCCCATCCGGCGGTGGCGAACGTGCTGTCGGGCATGCGTTCGCCGGACCAGGTGCGGCGCAATGTCGACTGGATGCGGCAGCCGATTCCCGGCGCGCTTTGGCACGCCTTGCGCGATCGCGGCCTGATCCACGCCGGCGTGCCGCTGCCGGACGAACCGGGGGCGGGCTGACATGCGGGTCGATGCCCACCAGCATTTCTGGCGCCTCGCCGACCGCGAGGGGCAGTGGCCGCCGCCCACGCTGGCGGCCATCCACCGGGACTTCGGCCCGGAGGACCTCGAGCCGCAACTGCGCGCCTGCGGCATCGACGCGACGGTGCTGGTGCAGTC
>NZ_VOSR01000454.1:0-5684 GCF_007997345.1 Mitsuaria sp. TWR114 | reverse complement strand
GCCGAGGTCTATGCGCTCAGCGCGCTGGCGCTCGCGGTGGACACGCTACTGGTGGCAGGGCTGACCCGCCTGGTCTACGACGCCAAGGGCGACCTGGGCGGCCTGTTCCTGATCGGCCTGGTCGCCTGCGGCCTGCTGGCGGCCAGCGTGAGCCTGATCATGCGGCGCGTGCGCGCCGTGGAGGTCCGGGCATGAGCGACCAGGACTGGATCGAACGCGCCCGGGTCGAAGGCCTGGCGCCCACCGCCGATGCGCAGACGCCGCGGCCCTGGCCGGTCGTGCTGCTGACCGCGCTGGGCGCCTGGCTGGCGGTGCCGCCGTTCCTGCTGCTGTTCGCGACGCTGTTCGGCGGCGACTGGGACCAGGGGCCGATGCCGTATGTCGAGGGCATCGCGCTGGTCGCGCTGGCGGTGGTGCTGCTGCGCAAGCCCTCGACGCCGCTGTTCCTGGAGCAGGCCGCGGTGCCGCTCCTGCCCACTGGCCTGGCCTGCCTGGGCTACGGGCTCGTGCGCGACCTGTCCCGGGCCGATGCCGCCTGGGTCGGGCTGCTCATCGGCGCCGGGCTGATCGCGCTGCTGAAGCAGGGATGGCTGCGGTCGCTGCTGGGCATCGGCATGGCGATGCTGGCGGGCTTCCTGGGGCATCTGGCGCTGGAGGGCGTCGCGCCGCGTGACTGGTATGAGCGCGGGGGCGGGCTGTCGCTCGCGGCGGCCGCGCTGCTGCTGGCCGAGGGGCTGCTGCTGATGCTGCTGCAGCGGCGCCTGGGCCGGGAGGCGCGCACGGCGGGCGCGGCGGCGGCGCTCGAGCCGGCGCTGGGCGGCTGGTGGGTCAGCGTGCTGGCGATCCATGCGGTCGCGGCCGGCTGGTCCTTCGTCGCGGCCGGGCCGATGGGGGGCGGCGTGCTCATGCAGGGGATGGCGGAGGTGCTGGCGCCGTCGCACCGGGTGCTGATCGGAGCGAGCCGGGCGCTGGCGGTGCTGCTGACGCTCGCGGGCGCGTTCTGGCTGCTGCGCCGCTGGCGTCCGGCCGGCGCGATGCGCCTGCTGCCGCCGCTGGTCGTGCTGGCGGCGCTGGCCGCGCTGATGCCGGCGCTGGGCGGCATCCTGCTGTTGCTGGCGCTGATGGTCTCGACCCGCCGCTGGCGCCTGGCCATGCTCGCCGGCGTGGCGGCGGTGTGGGCGCTGGGTGCGCTGTATTACGAATGGCGCCTGCCGTTGGCCCACAAGTCGCTGGCGCTGGTGGTGGCCGGCGTGGCGCTGGCGGCCTGGGCGCGCTGGCTGGCCTGGCATCCGACCGTGGGAGGCTCGACGACCGGGGCGTCGCGCGCCGTGCTGGCGATGCGCGGCGCGCCGGCGGTCCTGGTCGGTGCGGGCGTGCTGGTGCTCGTGGTGGTGAATCTCTCGATCGCGAGTCGCGAGCGGCTGATCGCGGAGGGCCGGCCGGTGTTCGTGAAGCTGGCGCCGGTGGATCCGCGTTCGCTGATGCAGGGCGATTTCATGCGGCTCAGCTACGAGCTGCCGGGTGTCGACTGGCGCAGCCGCCTCGACCGCGAGGTGCCGCTGCTCTGGGGCGAGCGGCCGCGGATCGCGGTGATGCTCGATGCGCGCGGGATCGCGCACTCACCGCGCTTGCTCGCGCCGGGCGAGGCGCCACCCGCCGGCAGCCAGTTGCTCGAGCTGACGCCCAAGGGCGGCGGCTGGACCTTCGTGTCCGATGCCTGGTTCTTCCGCGAGGGCGAGGCCCGGCGCTGGGAGCCCGCCCGGTATGGCGAGTTCCGCGTGACGCCCGAAGGCAAGGGCTTGCTGGTGGGAGTGGTCGGCGAGGACCTGAAGCCGTTGTGACGCCCGCCGATCGTTGCTGCATCGACTCGAGTCGCGCTAATCGCCTCATTTTTGAGGCGATTAACCCGAAGAATCGCCTCACCGCCCGCCGCTCACTCCCCTCGCAGGCCTTCCGGCTCGCCGCCATCGATCATCAGGTCGATGAGTTCGCGCAGGAAAGCGAGGGCCTCCTCGGCGGTGGCAAAGTAGTACTCGCCGCCCAGGTCGGCGGCGTCGCCGTCGGGCCCGACGTGGACGACGGACCATCCCTCCGCGCCGCCGCCGATCGCGCAGATCCCGAAGCTGCCCGGCGCGAGGTCGCGCACGGAGCCGGCGGTCACGAAGATGTCCTTGCCCCGATGGGCGAAATAGCGTTTGAACACGAGGAGTTGGAATGAAGGCAATCTGGAACGGCGAAGTCATCGCCGAGAGCGACGACACCGTGGTGGTCGAGGGGAACCATTACTTCCCCGCGTCCGCGCTGAAGCGCGAGTTCACCACCTTCAGCAACCACCGCACGACCTGTCCCTGGAAAGGGCAGGCGCACTACTTTAGCCTGCTGGTCCACGGCGACATGAACCCGGACGCCGTCTGGTATTACCCGGAACCGTCCGAGGCGGCGGCCGAGATCAAGGACCGCGTCGCGTTCTGGAAGGGCGTCCAGGTCACCGAGTGATCCCGCCCGCGGCGCCCGGCTGATCGAGCGCTCCCGCCCCGCCGACGAGCCGCGCGGCTCAGCGGTCGATCACGGTGCCCGCGGTACCGGTCGCCCCAGCGGCGCCGGCCATCGCGCCGGCCTCGCGGGGCCACAGCACCCACAGCCGCAGCGGCTGCTTCATCCGGCCCGCCTGGGCCTCGGCCAGCTCGCCCCAGCCCCAGAAGTAGTCGGCCCGCACGGCGCCGACGATGGCGGCGCCGGTGTCCTGCGCCATCACCAGCCGTCGCAGCGGCGTGGTCGACAGCGGCTCCGTCGTGTCCAGCCACACCGGCGTCCCGTAGGGGATGCTGGCCTTGTCCACCGCGATCGAGCGCCCCGGCGTCAGCGGCACGCCCTGGCCGCCGCGCGGGCCCACGGCCAGGTCCGGCAGGGGCTCCTCGCGGAAGAAGACGTAGCGCGGATTCGCCCACATCGCTTCCTTGAGCCGCTGCGGATTGCGCCGGCCCCAGTCCTTGATGCCCGGCCACGAGGCCTCGGTGGGCCGCAGCTCGCCTTGCGCGATCAGCCACTGGCCCATCGAGCGGTAGGGCTGCTCGTTGTGCCCGGCGAAGGACAGGCGCACCCAGCGGCTGCTGCCGTCGCGTTCGGTCACCCGCAGCCGTCCGCTGCCCTGGATCTGCATCACCAGCGCGTCCAGCGGGTCCTGCACCCAGGCCAGGCTCAGGCGCGCCAGCGCCGGGTTGCTCTCGATCTGCTGGCGCGTGTCGTAAGGCTTGCGCTGCGCCAGGTCCTGCGGCGGCGCCAGCAGCGGCACGCGGAACTCGCCCTGCGCCTGGCGGCGCGCGTCCAGTTCGGGCTCGTAGTAGCCGGTCACCAGGCCCTCGCGCTGACCGTCGGGCGACTCGACGCGGTAAGGCTGCAGCATCCGCATCAGCCATGCCGTCGCCTCGCGGTCGGCGCCCGGGCGGAAGGCGCGTGCCTGCGCGCAGACCCCGGTCCAGCCCGGCATCGGTTTCTCGCAGCCGCGCAGCAAGGCCGGCCACCATTCCAGCGCGCGGTCCTGGCCCCAGCCAGGCAGTTCATGCCACTCGGCCGCCACCCAGCGGGCGCGCTCGCGCTGCAGGACGCGGCGCCCGGTGCTGTCGTCCTCGCCGTTGAGCAGCTTCTCGGGGTCGACGGGCGCGCGCGCCACCGGCGCCGGCGCGGGCCGGGTGGCAGCGGATGGGGTGGGGGTGACGGTCGTCGCCTTCGGGGAAGCCCCCGGCTCGCGCACCGCGTGCTGCGGGCCGGCGCAGCCGGAGAGCACGCCTAGAATCGCCAGCGCCGCGCTCCAGCGGCGAGTTCTGCAACGGATCGGACCACGAATCATGGGCGTGATTTTGCTGGAGGCGCTCGGCGCGCTCGCGCTGCTCGTCTTCATCGTCTGGTGGACGATGTTCTCCGGACGCAAGGGCGGCGAGCGGCCCGACGACCGCGATCCGGCCTGAGCGAGCTCCCGCACGGGCGGACTGCGTTCCCCCTCACCCCCACCCTCTCCCCCGTTGGGGGCGAGGGAGTAATAGCGACCCGCGCTCTTTTCTTACACCCTCTCCCGCGAAGTGGGAGAGGGAGGGGTGAGGGCCAGCGGCGGTGGCAGTACAGGAGCGCTCGACACGGGTGTTCAGGCTTTGGGCGGCACCAGGAAGCTCAGCGGCTGACGGCGCATGCGCGCCCAGATCGCCGCGCGCACCCGCTTCTGGTCGGCCAGCCGGATCCCGCGTGAGCGCAGCGCCACCTTGAACGCCAGGAAGAAGCTGACGCCCACGTTCAGCACGCCGGTGCCCAGGATGCTGATCACGCAGAGCCAGAACGGCCAGTGCCGCAGCACGTCCCACCCGAGCGCCCCGGCCGCCGCGGCCAGCTGGCCGGTCGACAGCGTCACGTGCCTGACCTCGATCGGCAGGCCGAAAAACCCCAGCAGCGCCGGCACCAGCCCGAGCATCAGGCCCAGGCTGATGTTGGCGGTCAGGCCCGAGATGTTCTCGCGCCACCAGCCCGACCAGCGCTTGGCGCGGGTCGCGCCCAGCGTCGCGACGATGCGCGGGTTCCAGGCGATCGCGCTGTCCAGGCGATGGAAGACGAACCAGTTCTCGACCCAGCCCGCGATCAGGCTGGACGCGAACAGCAGCACCCCGGTGAAGGCCGCGAAGAACAGCGACGGCCCCAGCACGGTGAGCGAATGCAGCACGTGCTCCGCCTCGTGCGCGCCGACCAGCGGCTTGCCCAAGCTCAGCCACGCCGCCAGCTGCACCACCAGCACCATCGGCGCCGCGAGCGCCAGGTTGCCGATGATGCCGGCGGTCTGGGAGCGGAAGAGATGCGCGACCTCGTCCACGAAGGCCGACAGGCCGGCGTCGCTGTCGATGTGGCGCAGCTTGTCGGCCAGGGCCGGCGCGGTCATCGCGGGCTGCTTGGTCGCCACCGTCCAGTGCAGCAGCAGGATGAGCACGAAGCTCACCGCGTAGTTCACGCCCGCCCAGAAGCCGCCCCAGAAGGCCGACAGCCCGATCGCGGCGATCGCGAACTTCATGAAGGTCGTGCCCGCGATCACCAGCCCGCCGCCACCGGCTCGGCGCAGCATGTCGCCGTACTCCTCGCGGTTGCGGGTGATGTAGTGCTCGCCGGTCTCCGCGCTGCGCTCCGCGACCTTGCGCGCCAGCAGCGAGTAATGCCGCGCGAACAGGGTGCGGATGCTGCGGCGCTCATGCACGACCGCCACCAGGTCGGCCACCAGCCGCAGCAGCTCGCGCTGCGGATGCTCGGCCAGCAGCACCGCGAGCAGTTCCTCGACGCGGCGCAGCCGCGCCTGCATCTGCTCGACGCCGAACATCAGGTCCACCGACACGCCGTGCTCTTCCAGGTGGTCCGGCACCGAGCGCACC
Organism: Mitsuaria sp. TWR114; assembly: GCF_007997345.1. Lineage (NCBI taxonomy): Bacteria > Pseudomonadati > Pseudomonadota > Betaproteobacteria > Burkholderiales > Sphaerotilaceae > Roseateles > Mitsuaria sp. TWR114. The sequence continues at coordinate 285 of NZ_VOSR01000454.1, read as the reverse complement.
GCCGCCCGGCATTCGTCCAGCAGCCCGCGCAGGTACTGCAGCCGGGCCGGCAGCCCGGCGTGCGCCGGATCGACCAGCGCCTGCTCGACCTGCTCCCAGGCGGTGGCCAGGTTGCGGAACGGCCGGCTGGCCAGCCGCTGCGGGTCCATGCGCACGCGCAGCGCGCCGGACAGGCCGGCCGAGCGCACCGCGCTCACCAGCACCGTGATGGCGGCGCGCATCTCCTCGCGCCAGTCGCCCTCGGGCGCGCCGGCGAAGAGCAGGCCCAGGCGCTCCAGCAGCTCG
>NZ_VOSR01000453.1:0-2021 GCF_007997345.1 Mitsuaria sp. TWR114 | reverse complement strand
CGCCTGCCGCCCCCGGGCCGCGTATCGCCCGCCTGGCCGCGGGGGTGCCGGATCAGGCCGATTCGTGGCAGGGGCCCGTGGTCTCGCGCACCTCGAGCTGGATGGCCGGGACCGTCGGCGCCGGCTCGTCCATCTCGCGGCCCAGGGCGTTCAGCAGCGCCCAGGCCGCGGCCAGCCCCATCGCGAAGGTGTGCTGGCGCACGGCGGTGACGGGCGGCGTCATGTACTTCGATTGCGGCAGGTCGTCGAAGCCGACCAGCGACAGGTCCTCGGGCACGCGCATGCCGCGGCGGTGCAGCACCAGCTTGGCGCCCCACAGGGACTGGTCGTTGGCGCAGAACACCGCGGTGAACCCGTGTCCGGCGCCCAGCAGCGTTTCCATCGCGGCGATGCCGCCGGTTTCCATGAAGTCGCCCTCGACGATCAGCGCCGGATCGACGCTCAGCCCGGCCTGGCGATGGGCCAGCATGAAGCCTTCCTTGCGTTCCTGGCCGTCGACCTGGTTGGAGGGCCCGGCGATGTGGGCGATGCGGCGATGCCCCAGCGCGATCAGGTGCGCCGTGGCCAGCCGCGCCCCTTCGACCTGGTCCTGGGAGAAGGAGAAGACGCCCGCCGCGTCCGTGCGCCGGCCGATGATCGCCACCGGCAGCTGCTGGGCCAGCTCCGCGAGCCGGGCGTCGCCCAGCCGCCCGCCCAGCACGATCAAGGCGTCGACCTTGCGCGCCGTCAGCAGCGCGACCCGCTCCGACTCCTCGTCCGGGTTCCAGTGGCCCGGCACCACGATTGGCGTGTAGCCGCTGCCGGTCAGGCCTTCGTCGACGCCCTTGACCGCATTGGCGAAGTAGGGGCTCTCGAGCTCCTGCGTCAGCACGCCGATGGTGTGCGTGGAGCCGCTGCGCAGGCCGCGCGCCGACAGGTTGGGGCGGAACTTCAGCTTCTGGATCGCCGCCTCGACGGCGCGCCGCTTGTCCTCGGCGACGCGGGCCGAGCCGGTGAGGATGCGCGAGACCGTGGCGGGCGAGACGCCGGCCAGCCGGGCGACGTCCTGCACCGTGGCCGGCTCGGATTTCGGGCGGGTGAGGGAAGGGCTCGGATCCATGAAGAGGGAGCGCCACGGGCGCCCTGTGACGGGAACGTCGCATGATAACGATTTCGCGGCGCCCGCGAGACAGCCGTCGCATGTCGCCCTAGGGGACTTCCCTCAAGAGCGTCGATTCGTGCGATGACAACGTTGACAACGCAAATCCCGTGCAGGCAGACTGCGTGAATTCGATTTCAAGCCAACGAGACAAGGCTGCGATCCGAGGCGTCGGATCGTCGACAACAGGAAGAATCATGAGATCGCTGAGGCGCCGAGAGGCCTTGATGCTGCTGTCCTGCGCCGCCGCCGGTGGAGCACGGGCCGCGCCGGCCCGAATCACCGTCGCCAGCTATCCCGACCTCGATCGGGCGCTGAAACTCGCCCTCCCGGCCTTCGCCCGGCGCCATCCCGGCGTGGCGGTCAACGTGGTGACGCTGTCGCACAAGGACCACCACACCGCGATGACGACGGCCCTCGCGGCCGGCGGCGCGCTGCCCGACCTGATCGCCCTTGATATGGATTTCTTGGGCAAGTTCGTCGACTCGGCCGGGCTGGAGGACCTGTCGCGTGCGCCTTACCTCGCGGGTGGCCAGGCATCCCGCTTTCCGGCTTATGCATGGCGTGCCGGCGTCAACCGCCGGGGCGAGATCAAGGCGCTCCCGGTGGACACCGGTCCCGGCGCGCTGTTCTACCGGCACGACCTGCTGGCGCGCGCCGGGCTGCTTGAAACCGATCTCACGCACTCGTGGTCAGGTTTCATCGAGGCCGGCCGGACGCTGCGGGCCCGCACCGGCGCCTACCTGGTCGCGCATGCGCAGGACCTCAAGGACATCCGCATCCGCGCCGGTCTGGCCGACGGGGAGGGGGTGTTCTTCGATCCGCAGGGGCGCAGCCAGGTGCAGACGGCGCGTTTCCGCCGCGCTTCGAACTGGCGCTGCAG
>NZ_VOSR01000452.1:0-3468 GCF_007997345.1 Mitsuaria sp. TWR114 | reverse complement strand
GCGGCCCTTGGCCAGCACCGGCAGGTTGTGCATCCAGCTGTTGTTGCTGCGGGTCTCGCGCCGGCCGATCAGCAGCAGCTCGTCGCCGGTCGGGTGACGCAGCGCCGCGTCCGCATGCGCGAGGTCGGCGAGCAGCGCCGACGGCGCCAGGTCGATGCGGCCCGAGCTCGTGCGCAGGATCTCCGGGACGCGCGGCTGCAGTTCGCCGAGATCGATGCCGTGCGGCGCGGCCTTCACCTTGGCCAGCGTGAGGCCGTCCGGCTTCGCGCCGAAACCGTCGCCGTAAGGGCCTGAACGCAGCCCCAGGTCGAGCCAGCGCGCCGGGCCGGCGCGCCCTCGAGCATCCCGAAGACGGCCTCGGCCTGGTCGCCGGCCTGGCGCTTCAGCTCGGCGCGCAGCGCGCCGACGGTCCAGCCGTGACGCGCCCGCAGGTTGAGCACGCCGTAGCCGGCGGCCGCCAGCCGCAGCAGCGTCTGCCATTCGGCCCGCGGCGCGTCCGGGGCGTCGGCATCGACCGGCAGCACCGGGCCCGACCAGCGCGCATGGTTGCGCCACGAAAGCTGCGCGAAGACCATGTCGTAATGCCAGTCCTCCAGCGGGGAGGGCGGCGGCAGGATCAGGTCGGCGTGGCGGCTGGTCTCGTTGATGTAGGGGTCCAGGCTGAGCATGAAATCCAGGCCGTCGAGCGCGCGCGCGAGCCGCGCGCCGTTCGGCGAGGACAGCACCGGGTTGCAGGCCACGGTGATCAGCGCATGCACCTGGCCGTCGCCGGGGGTCTCGATCTCCTCGGCGAGGCAGCTGATGGGGAATTCGCCCATCACCTCCGGCGCCTTGCCGACGCGGCTGTGCCGGCGCCCGGTGGCCACGCCCTTGCCCTGGCCCGGCCGGCCCAGCGTGTTGGCGGCGAAGGCGGCGGCCTTGGGGAACATCAGGCCGCCCGCGGTGTCGAAGTGGCCGGTGACGATGTTGAGCGCGTCGATGAGCCAGCTGTTCAGCGAGCCGAAGCGCTGCGTGCAGGTGCCGAAGCGGCCGTAGAGCACCGCCTTGGGCGTGGTCGCGAATTCGCGCGCGAGGCGCCGCTGGGTCTCGGCGGAGATGCCGCAGTGCGCGGCGCCGCGCTCGGGCGGGAAGTCGGCGACGGCGGCGCGCAGCGCGTCCAGGCCCTCGACATGCGCTTCCAGGCGACCGAGCCGTTCCAGGCCTTCGTCGAACACGGTGTGCAGCAGCCCCAGCAGCAGGTAGACGTCGCCGCCGGGACGGATCGCGAGGTGCTCGTCGGCGGCTTGGGCGGTCTCGGTGCGGCGCGGGTCGATGACGACGATGCGCCCGCCGCGCGCGCGCATCGCCTTGGCCTTGCCGCGGTAGTCGGGGCTGGTCCACAGGCTGCCGTTGCTGACCATGGGGTTGGCGCCCAGGCAGATGAAGAGGTCGGTGCGCGGCAGGTCCGGCACTGGCACGCTGAGCCAGTGGCCGTACATCAATCCGCAGGCGAGTTGCTTGGGCATCTGGTCCAGCGTCGAGGCCGAGAACAGGTTGCGCGTGCCCAGCGCGCGCGCCAGGTGCGGGAAGTAGCTGAACAAGCCGATCTTGTGCGAGGCCGGGTTGCCGATGGTCAGCGCGACCGCGTCGGCGCCGTACTGCTCGCGCAGCGGCGGCAGCCGGCGGGCGACCTCGGCGAAGGCCTCGTCCCAGCTGACGGGCTCGAAGCCGGCGCGGTCGGCGCGGCGACGCATCGGCTGGCGCAGGCGGTCGGGGTCCTCGTGCAGGTCCTTCAGCGCGACGCCCTTGGGGCAGAGGTAGCCGTGGCTGAAGGGGTCGGCGTCGTTGCCGCGGATCGAGATGACCGAGCTGCCCTCGGGCGCGGTCCGGGTGCGGATCTCGAGGCCGCAGCAGGCCTCGCACAGCGGGCAGATGCGGGTGTGGGTGTGCTCGGTGGCTGTGGCGTCCAGGGCCATGGCGTGTCTCCCGTCGTTTGCCGACGATTGTGGGAGGCGGCCGCAGGGCCGGTGGTCATGTAGGCGACAGAGGAGGGATGACGTGATGCGCGAGGCCAGCGGCGTCGGCAGTCCTACATCTGCCGGAACAGGTGGGTATAGCTCTCCGCGACGATCAGCGCGTCCTCGCTCTCCTTGAGCTTGACCTGCATGCGGCCGCGGAAGTCGCGAGAGACACCGGCCACCGCGGCCGCGTTGACCAGCGTCGAGCGGTGGATCTGCCAGAACTGCTGCGGATCGAGCTCGTCGACCAGTTCCTTGAGCGGCTTGCGGATCAGCGCCTCGCCCTGGCGCGTGGCGACGCGGGTGTACTTGTTGTCGGACTGGAAATACAGCACCTCGTCGACCGTGATCAGCTTCAGCGTCTGGCCCACCGACGCGTTGATCCAGCGCAGGAACTGCCGCTGCGGCAGCTTGCCGGCCTGGGCGCCGAGCTGGCTCAGCACCGCGCTCAGGTCCGCCGGCGGGCCCGCCATGCGCTGCTTGACGCGCTGGATCGCGGTGAACAGCCGCGCCGGCTCGAGCGGCTTGAGCAGGTAGTCGACCGCGCCCTCGTCGAAGGCGGACACCGCGTACTGGTCGTAGGCGGTGACGAAGACGACGTGCGAGCGCCCCTGCACCTGCCGCGCGACGTCCAGCCCGGTGGCGCCGGGCATCTGGATGTCGAGGAAGAGCACGTCGGGCCGGCATTCCTGCAGCAGGCGCAAGGCCTGCACGCCGTCCGCGGCCTCGCCGACGATGACCAGCTCCGGCCACAGCTGCGCGAGCCGGTCCATCAGTTCATGGCGCAGCGTCTCCTCGTCCTCGGCGACGACGGCGGTCGGTGCGGCGGAATGAAGGCTCATGCGGGCAGCTCCAGCGTGAATTCGGTGTCGTCGGCATTGCTGCGGCATTGCAGCCGCGGCGGCGGCGCGCCTGGCGCGCGGTCCAGGCGTTCGAGGCGTTCGCCGAGCGCGCGCAGCGCGGTCTCCTCGCCGCACAGGCCGCCGCGGTCGAAGGACAGCCGCAGCCGCAGTCCGCCGCCGCTGGCTTCCTGGGCGCTCAGCCGCGCCTGGGTCGGCAGCCGCGCCGCGTCGCGCAGCATCAGCTGGGCCAGCGGCAGCAGCAGCATCGGCGGCACCGGCCGCGGGGCCAGCCAGGCGGACCACTCGGTCGACAGCGGCAGCGCGCCGCGCTGTCGGCCGGCCACCACGGCCAGGTAGCTGTCGAGCAGCGCCGCCTCGGACTCGAGCGTCACGCCGCGCTCGCGCAGCCGCGGCAGTGCCACGCGCAGATGGCGGATCAGGCGCTCCATCTGTTCCGGCGCCGCGATGTCGGCGCGCTCGTAGGCGCGCTCGATGTCGACCAGCGTGTCGAACAGGAACTGCGGCTCCACCTGCGCCTGCAGCGCCGCCAGGCGCGCGGCCACGGCGTCGCGCTGCATCGCGCTCTGCTCGCGCAGCAGCGCCTCCAGGCGGGTGCGGGTGCGACGGCG
>NZ_VOSR01000451.1:0-6618 GCF_007997345.1 Mitsuaria sp. TWR114 | reverse complement strand
CCAGCGCCAGCGTCGCCACCGGGGCGCGCATGAACAGGCGCACGCGGGTCTCGACGACGGTCTCGGCGCCGGGCTTGATGACGAAGGTGTAGGCACCGCTGGCGCGGGGCGAGTCCATCAGCGCATGCACGGTCAGCGTCTTGGCGTCGGCGCCGGGGCGCTCGATCCAGAACTCGCTGAAGCGCGGGAATTCCTCGCCCTTGCCGCCCACCGTGTCGATGGCCAGGCCGCGCGCCGACAGCCCGTAATGCTGGTTGGCGCCCAGCACGCGGAAGTAGCTCGCGCCCAGGAAGACGGCGAGCTCGTCCTTGTACTTGTCGTTGTTGAGGTGGTAATGCGCGCGGAAGCCGGCGTAACCGACATCGCCCCACTTGCCCGGCGAGAGCTGGCTGTTCTTGCCGTAGTCGAAGTCCTCGCGCTTGAACGGGACCGGCCGGGCCTGGCCGCCGACGATCTCGTTGATGCGCACGGCCTGGGTCTGGTAGTGGCCCAGGTGGAAGAACATCAGCTCGAAGGGCAGCCGCTCCTGGCGCCACAGCGCGCGATCCGGCTTGAAGCGGATGTCGCGCATCTGGTCGTAGTTGAGCTGCTTGAGCTCGGCCGGCAAGTTGTCCGGCGGCGCGACGTAGGGCTTGGCCGCCAGCCCCTTGGCGCGTTCGGCGATCTCGTCGAAGCCGAAGGCCTGGGCGGCGGACGCCGCGGCCAGCAGGGCGGCGCCGACGGCCAGCCCGATGAACGATCCGATCCACCGACGTTGGTCAGCCTGGCGGCGAGCGCTGGTCGCCGGGATGCGGGCCTGAGGGGTGAGGGCGTGAATAGTTCGCATGTGGCGGGCCTTTCTGCAAGGCCCGTGCCACCGGCGATTTCTCTTTCAGATCAACAACTTACGCGTTTTGTGCGCTGCCGCACCGTGAATTTTCTGTCGCCGGGCGGCGACGCTGACGGTGGGTTTTTCTGCAAGTTGTTGATTTTGAATGAATTTTCTTGTCGCTATTCGGCGACAGGTCCTTCGGACCGGAACATCGAGGGCTCCAGTCCGTTGCGCTGCAGCAAGCGGTAGAACTCGGTCCGGTTGCGGTCGGCGAGCCGCGCGGCATCGGCGACGTTGCCGTCGGTGAGCTTGAGCAGGCCGACCAGGTACTCCCGCTCGAAACGCTGTCGCGCCTCCGCGTAAGGAAGTACTTCGACGCTGGGCGAGCGCAGCGCGCGCTGCACCAGCGAGAGCGGGATCAGCGGCGAGGTCGCCAGCGCGCTCACCTGCTCGACGACGTTGTGGAGCTGGCGCACGTTGCCCGGCCAGGAGGCCATCGTGAGCGCCTTGAGCGCGTCGGGCGCGAAGCCGTTGAGGCGCTTGTCGTACTTCAGCGCGAGCTTCTGCAGGAAGTGCTGGGCGAGCAGCGGGATGTCCTCGCGGCGCTCGGCCAGGCTGGGCAGCGTCAGGCTGACGACGTTGAGCCGGTAATAGAGGTCCTCGCGGAACTGGCCCTCGGCCAGCGCGGCCTCCAGGTCGCGGTGGGTGGCCGACAGGATGCGCACGTCGATCGGCACCGATGCGCTGGCGCCGACCGGGCGCACCTGGTGTTCCTGCAGCACGCGCAGCAGCTTGACCTGCAGCGGCAGCGGCATGTCGCCGATCTCGTCGAGCAGCAGCGTGCCGCCGTCGGCGGCCTGGAAGAGGCCGCGGTGGTTGGCCAGCGCGCCGGTGAAGGCGCCCTTGACGTGGCCGAACAGTTCCGATTCGAGCAGCGGCTCCGGGATCGCGCCGCAGTTGACGGCGACGAAGGGCCGCTTGGCGCGCGGGCTGGCGGCATGGATCGCGCGGGCCAGCAGCTCCTTGCCGGAGCCGCTCTCGCCGCGGATCAGCACCGGGGCCTGCGAGGCCGCGACCAGGCGCGCCTCGGCCAGCACCTCGGCCATCACGTTGGAGCGGCTGACGATGGACTCGCGCCAGGCCTGGTCGGGGCTGTCGTCCTGGTGGACCGCGGTGAGGGTCAGGGCTTGCGCGATGGTGTCCAGCAGCGCCCGGCCGTCGAAGGGCTTGGTCAGGTAGGTGTAGACGCCCTGCGCGGTGGCGGCGACCGCGTCCGGGATGGTGCCGTGCGCGGTCAGCAGGATCACCGGCAGCGCGGGGTGGCGCTCGCGGATGGTGTTGAACAGCGCCAGGCCGTCCATGCCGGGCAACTGCACGTCGCTCAGCACCAGCGCGGGGCGTTGCACGTCCATCTGCGCCAGCGCGGCCTCGGCGCTGGCCACGGCGGTGACGTCGTAGCCGGCCGCTTCCAGCCGCATCGACAGCAGCTTCAGCAGGTCGGCGTCGCGTCGACGATGAGGAGCCGCGCGCCCGCGCTCATTGGAGCCCCTCGTCCGCGGCAAGCCGCGACCGGTCCCCCGAGGGGACGCGAGCTTGCTTGGGACGGCCCAGCGCTGCGCTCATGGCTTGTCCAGCGCCGAGCGCGGCCCGCCGAGGCTGCGTTCGATCGCCTTGAGCGCCTCGAGCTTGCGGTTGGCTTCGTCGAGCCGCCGTTGCAGGTCGTCGCGGACCTGCTTGGTTTTCTCGAGCTCGCCTTCCATGCGCCGCTGCTCGGCGACGCGGTCGGCGAGGAACTGGGCGATGGGGCGCCATTCGTTGGCCTCGGGCCGGGCGTCGCGCAGCACCTGGTCGAGCAGGGTCTGGGCGCGGAAGGTTTCGCCGTTGTTGTGGCTGAACATCAGCGCCAGCGCCAGCTGCACCGCGTTGCCGGGCGGCAGCGTGGCATCGTCGCGCGGCGCGACTTCCTGGCCCAGCTCGAGCGGGCTGAGCTGGCGCAGGCGGTCGTTGGCATTGAGCACGATGCGCGCCGCGTTGTCGGTGGGCGCCACGACGGGCACCTGCACCGGCACCTCGACGCGGACCTCCTTGACGATGGTGCGGGGCGGCTGCTGCGCGCAGCCCGCCGCGAGCAGGGCCACCGCCACCGCGGCGATGGCGGCAAGCGGGACCGGTGGCCGCGCGGTCAGGCGGTGAGGGACTTCAGGGACCGTGGCGTGTGGGCGCATGGCAGCGTGATTCTGAAATGTGCGCCCTGGTCGGCGGGCAGCAGGTCGATGTGACCGCCATGGGCGGCGATGTACTCGGTGACGATGGACAGGCCGATGCCGGTGCCCTTGAGGGCATCGTCGGGCTGGCGCTCGCCGCGATAGAAGGGCTCGAAGATGCGGGCCTGGTCCGCCGGCGCGACGCCCGGGCCGTCGTCGCGCAAGTCGATGGTGAGCTGGCCGCCCTGGCGCGCGAGGTCGATGTCGACGTGGCCGCCGGGCGGGGCGAAGCGTATCGCATTGGAGAGCAGGTTGCCGACCGCGGCCGCGATCTTGGCCGGGTCGACCTCCGCTTCGAGCGGGCCGCCGGACAGGCGCACTTGCAATCCGCGTGCCTGCCACTGCAGGCGCTGGTGGTCGATCGTGCCCTGGATCAGGGACACCAGCTCGGTGCGCTGCGGCTTGAGGTCGCGGGCCTCGAAGGCCGCGGCATTGAAGCGCAGCAGGTCCTCGATCTGGCGCTGCAGCACGGCGGTGTTGTCGCGCAGGATGCGGGCGACCTCCTTCTGCTTGTCGTTCAGCGGCCCGGCGACCTCGTCCTCCAACAGCGCGGTGCCCTCGCGCAGCGCGGCCAGCGGCGTCTTGAGCTCATGCGAGACATGCCGCAGGAAACGCGCCTTGTCGGCATCGAGCTCGGCCAGCCGCAGGCGCAGCCAGTCCAGCCGCTGGCCCAGCGAGCGCAGGTCGGCCGGGCCGGGGATCTCGATGCGGTCGTCCAGGCGGTTCTCGCCCAGGCCGGCGATGGCGCGCTCCAGGCGCCGCAGCGGGCGGGTCAGGAAGATGCCGAACACCAGCGACAGCAGCGCCGCCACGGCGATCGCGCCGAGGACCTGCTGGCCCAGCAGCACGCGGCCGTTCTCGAGCTTGTCCTGCAGCACGCGGTTGCTGGTCTCGGCATGGCGGCGCACGTCCTCGGCCAGGCCGCCGGTCAGGCCGCCGAGCTCGCGGAAACGCGTCATCAGCTCGGTCTCGCGCCTGCGCGCGTTGGCGGGGAGGGCGCGCGGGCTGTCCAGCAGCGCGCGGATCTCGTCGAGCTTGGCTTTCCACGCCTCCAGCGGCGCCGGCGTCAGCCCCTGCGCGCGCAGCAGGCCCAGCACATGCTCGGCATCGTCGGCATCCTCCTCGAAGCGCCTGCGCAGCGCCTGGTCCTCCAGCACCGCGTACTGGCGCGCGGCGCGCTCCATGCTGACGCCGCGATCGCCCAGCTGCTGCACCTGACCGCTCATGCGGGCGGCTCGCACGACGGCCTCGCGGCTCTGCATCGTCAGCCGCTCCAGCGTCAGCAGCCGGCGGCGGCCCCAGACGCGGATCGTCTGCGGCGCGGTCAGCGGCGCGCCGACGATGGCGCTGCGGCGCGCGGTGAAGATCTGGTTCCAGGGCTCGAGCACCATCCGCGCCGGCCCGCCCGGCGACAGCTCGAAGCGCAGCGAGCGCGGCCCCGCCCGCTCCTTGCGCTGGCGCAGCGCGGCGCACAGGTTGTGCAGGTCCATCGGATGCAGCTCGACGACGGTGGCCGGCAGCGTCATCGCGCTGGACACCTGCAGGAAACCGCGGACCCAGCTGTCGGGCAGGTCGATCTTCTCCTCGCGGAAGGCCGGGTCGTCGCCGGTGGCGACGGTGAAGCCGGCGGGATCGAGCTGCAGCCGCGTCGTCTTGTAGTCGCGGATCTTCTGGAACTCGTCGTGCAGGCTGGCCGAGTAGTCGATGTTGGTCGTGCCGCAGGCCATCTCGCCGGTGCGGTCGAACACGTCGTGCCGCACGCTCACCGCGCAGTAGGTCGATTCGTCCTGGCTGAAGGCCTCGAACAGCAGGCGCTCCGGATGCACGGTGATGACCGGGTCCAGCACGTACCAGGCGTCGCGGTGGTTCCAGAACAACCAGTTGAAATAGGCCTGCTGCGCCTTGTAGAAGGGCGCGAGCACGCGTTGCTTGCTCGCGCGCAGCGTGCGCAGCTCGGTGTTCAGCGTCTCGCTGGACTGCTTGAGCTCGGCCGAGCGCGACATGAAGCGCGCCAGCAGCGATTGCTCGTTCTCCGCCAGCCACTGCCGGTAGACGGACTTGTCGCGACCGCGGTAGCGCTGGTCGCTGACGACGATGGCATGCAGCGCCGACATCGCCTCCCGGAACGCCAGGTGCGCGTGCGACGCGCTGCGCAGCAGGCCGTCGAAGGCGGTCGGCGGCCGCAGCGTGTCCGGCGCGAAGTGGAAGGACTGCGACGCCGCGGTGTCGTCGACGGTCGTGCTGCCGTAGTACTTGTAGCGGAACTGCATCGTCGTCAGGCCGGGTCGGCGGTGGTCGTGGTGGCGCCGGCGGGCGAGTGCCACCTCAGGAAGGGCAGCGCGATGCCGGGATGCCGCGCGGCGATGTCGCGCAGGCCGGCGATGTACTGCGGCTTGTCGGTGAGGCTGGCGGTCACCACCTGGCGCGCGAAGATCTCCGCCACCACCTCGGCGGTCTCCGGCGCCGCGATCTGCGCGCGCAGGAAGGCGGTGACGCGGGACTTGGCGGCGCGGCCGCGATGGACCTGGCTCAGCACCGTGAGGAAGTAGGGCGTCAGCGCGCGCAGCTGCCGCGCCAGCCGGGGCGCGTCATCGGTCGGCAGCTCCAGCAGCCATTGCGTCACGAAGAGCTGCACCTGCGTGCCGGGGTGCTGGCTCAGGCGCGTGAGGCACAGCGACGCGTCGGCGGCGCTCATGCGGCGCACCAGTCGCGCGCGGCCCAGCGCCTGCACCCAGGCCTGCGGATGGTCCACCCATGCGATCAGCAATTCGACGGCGAGGGACTCGTCCGGCAAGCGCTCGCCGAAGAGCGTCCGCGTGTACGCGATCGCATCGTCGAAGCTCGATTCGGCCAGCGGCAGCAGCTGCTCGGACTGCTCGTGCGAGGGCACCGGCGGCAGGCGGGTGTCGAGCGCCCGCATCGCCCAGGCGCGCACGCCGGCATCGGCATGGCGGACCAGCGTGGCGAGCTGGCGCAGCGAGAAGTCGTCCGGGGTCAGCGTGGTGAGCGCCCAGGCACCGTAGCGCTGTGCGCCGGTGCTGCGCGCCTGCAGCGCGCGCCAGCTGCCGGCGGCGTCGCGGGCCGGCGCGTGCGGCGCAAGGTCCTGCGTCAGCCAGCGCAGCGCATCGGCATGGGCGCCTTCGCCGCTTTCCGTCTGGAACAGCGAGCGATGCAGGCGGTCGGCGACCTGGCGGGCGAAGTCGGCGTCGTCGCGCGCCACGCGCAGCAGCGCCGATCCGATCGCGGCGCGGATGCCGGCATGGGCATGGGTCGCGAGGTCGCCGATCAGATCGACCTGGCGGCGCAGCACCTCGTCGGGCAGCGCCGCCAGCAGACGCACGCCCCCGGCGCGACGCTCGGGATCCTCCGCGGTGATCAGCCGCGTCATCAGCGCCGGCGGCAGCAGCGCGACCCCGGCGGGATGCAGCAGCAGCCAGCTCACGCCCACGCGCACGACGGCCGCCGACGGATGGTCCAGCAGCGGCAGCAGCGCGCCGAGCCGCGGCATCACCGCTTCCGACGCGGCCGGCGCCAGCGGGCCGC
>NZ_VOSR01000450.1:0-5505 GCF_007997345.1 Mitsuaria sp. TWR114 | reverse complement strand
GGCGGTGCTGGACGCGCTGGGCCCGCGCGGCTTCCTGATCAACGTCGCGCGCGGCCGGCTGGTGAAGGAGGCGGACCTGGTCCGCGCGCTGCAGGAGCGGCGCATCGCCGGTGCCGGCCTGGACGTCTTCGCGGACGAGCCCAACGTGCCGCCGGCGCTGCTGGACATGGACAACGTCATGCTGCAGGCCCACCGCGCCAGCGCCACCGAAGAGACGCGCGCGGCGATGGGACAGATGGTGCTGGACAGCCTGGCCCAGGCGCTGGCCGGCGAGCGGCCGGCGCACAGCCTCACCACCTGAGGTGGCGCGGCGGGGCGCCCCAACGGGGGGCGACCCTGCGTGATGGGGGAGGGCGTCAGTGCCGGTTCAGGCGACCCTCTAGAATCGCGGTTTTCCCGGATTCCTCCGGATTCACTCGCCGTCCACCACCATGAGCCTGCACAAAGTCACCCCCGGCGCGAAGGCGCCCGAGCAGTTCAACGTCGTCATCGAGATCCCGATGAACGCTGACCCGATCAAGTACGAGGTCGACAAGGAAAGCGGCGCGCTGTTCGTCGACCGCTTCATGACGACGGCCATGCATTACCCCTGCAACTACGGCTACATCCCGCAGACGCTGGCCGATGACGGCGATCCGGTGGACGTGCTGGTGATCACGCCGTTCCCGCTGACCCCCGGCGTGGTGGTGACCTGCCGCGCCATCGGCGTGCTGCAGATGGACGACGAAGCCGGCGGCGACGCCAAGCTGCTGGCCGTGCCGACGACCAAGATCCTGCCGATCTACGAGCACTGGACCAAGCCCGAGGACATCAACCAGATGCGCCTGAAGGCGATCCAGCACTTCTTCGAGCACTACAAGGACCTGGAAGCCGGCAAATGGGTGAAGGTCAAGGGCTGGGAAGGCCCCGAGGCCGCCAAGAAGGAAATCACCGACGGCCTGGCCAACTACGCGAAGGCGCAGCAGGGCTGAGGCCCGCTTGCCGCAGCCGCCGCCCAGCGCGGCGGTCCGCGGCCTCGACGCAGGAAGCGCCCCGATTCAACCGGGGCGCTTTTCATTGCGCGGCCGGTTCGCGCGCGTTCCGCGATCGTCCCGCGCTCAGCCGCCGGCGGCCTTGAACGGCTGATGCCGCTCCAGCTCGTCGATGTACTCGTCCATCGCTTGGCCCTCGCGCTGGAGGAAATCGGCGACCGCCTCCCGGAACTGCGGATGCGCCAGCCAGTGCGCCGAATGCGTCGCCACCGGCATCAAGCCGCGCGCCATCTTGTGCTCGCCCTGCGCGCCGCCCTCGAAGCGGCGCCAGCCGTTCTCCAGGCACCAGGCCAGCGGCTGGTAGTAGCAGGCGTCGAAATGCAGGTGGGGGATGTAGCGCGTCGAGCCCCAGTAGCGCCCATACGCGGCGCGCTGCGATTCGTCGATCGCCACCAGCGAGGCCGCGACGCGCTCGCCCTGATCGTCGCGGGCCACGAACATCAGCCAGTGCGCCGGCATGTCCGTCGCCATGCGCGCGAAGAAGTCGCGCGTCAGGTAGGGCTTGTTGCGATGAGCCAGGTAGGTCAGCGTGTAGCACTCGTAGAAGAAGTCCCAGTCCGCCGCCGTGATCGCGGCGCCGCGCAGGGTCTCGAAGCGGATGCCGGCCTCGGCGACCTTGCGCCGTTCCTGCTGGATCTTCTTTCGCTTCTCGCGCTGCAGCGTCGCGAGGTAGTCGGCGAAGGCGCGCGGCTCGCCGTCCCCCGTCCAGTGGAACTGCACCTGCTGCCGCGCCAGCCAGTCGTCGCCGGTGAGCGCGCGCTGGTCCTGCTCGTCACCGAAGAGCACATGCACCGACGACAGTTCGGAGCGCGCCGTCAGCGCGCGCAGCGCCGCGGGGCTCAGCGTCTTCGGCGCCAGTCCGCCGCGGCGGGCAATGTCCTCGAGCAGCACCTCGACCAGCGATTCGATGTCCTCGGCCCGCTCGCGCAGCGACGGCAGGCGGATCGGCAGCACATGGAGCCGGTAGAACAGGTCGGCACGGAATTCCCCGCGCCGCACCATGGCCTCGAGGTCGCGGCTGGTGGCGGCGATGACGCGCACGTCGACCTTGACCACCTCGTTGCTGCCCAGCGGCTCGAGCTCCTGCTCCTGCAGCACGCGCAGCAGCTTGGCCTGCAAGGCGGGCGGCATGTCGCCGATCTCGTCGAGGAACAGCGTGCCGCCATCGGCCAACCGGAACTTGCCGTCGCGTCCCTTGCGCTCGGCGCCGGTGTACGCGCCGGGCGCGACGCCGAAGAACTCGGCCTCCAGCAGCGTCTCCGGGACCGCGGCGATGTTGACCGACACCAGCGGCTTGCCCGCCCGCCGCGAGGCCGCGTGGATCGCATGGGCCAGCAGCTCCTTGCCGGTGCCGGTCTCGCCCAGCAGCAGCACCGTCGCATCGGCCTGCGCGACGCGGCGCGCCTGCCGCTTGACCTCGACCGCCGCGGGGCTCGCGCCGACGAAGTCGATGATGCGGTGCTTGGGCCGGCGGTTGCGCGACTGCTCGGCGGCCAGCTGGCGACGCGTCTCGTCGAGCTCCGCCTGGAGGCAGGCGAACTTGTTCATCAGCGGCTGCATCGTCGTCTCGGGATGGTCGAGCAGCACCATGCCCATCGCGCCGATCACCTCGCCGCCCGGGCCGCGCAGCGCAGCCGGCTGACGAGGAAGGTGCCCGCCTTGTTGGTCAGCAGGTCCACCAGGATGGGCTGGCCGGTGTCGATGACCTGCGCCATCAGCGTGTTGGGCACGACCTCCTCGACGCGGCGGCCGACGAACTCGGACTCGTCGCGGAAGCCCAGCGCCGGCAGGAAGCGCTTGTAGCCCTCGCTGATCCAGACGACGCGGTGCGCGCGGTTCACCACCATCGCGCCCTGGGCCGTGCTGGCCAGCACGTCGAACATCGACTGCGCCGCCAGCCGCAGCACCGCGTCGGCATCCTGCGGAATGTCGTTCATGGCTTGTCTCCTTGGCTGCACCCAGGCCGCTCCTGGGCGAAGCGTCCGGGCCCTGTCCGGGGCCGTGTTCGGGGCCGTTTCCGGGGCCGTGTCCGGGTCGAGCCGCCACTGCGTGAGGCCGCCTCGGATCTGATGCGAGGCAATGTAGCAGCCGGCCCGGCGGTGCGAGGGCCATCCCGCCCGCACGCCCGCCCTGGGGATTCCCTGAGGCGGCGGCCTGCCCGCGTCGCGGCCGATCCAGCTATAAACCGCCCTCATGGCCATCGTGGACTCCTGGACTTCGGCGCGCGCGGCAAGGCAGGTACTGGCCTTGGCGCGCAAGCTCCTGTCCGAGCGCGGCCAGGCCAACAGCCTGGGCCTGGCGCAGGACCTGATCGGCCGCATGGGCGCGCTGCCTGCGCCCGCCTGGCCGGCTGTCTTCGACAAGCTGGCCGCCGATTTCAATCCCGAGCCGGCCGCCGTGCTGCGCGCCGCGCAGGCCTACGCCGACGCGCCCGGCACCGAGACGCTGCGCGCGCTCACCGAGCTCAGCGAGCCGCCCCGGCAGGAGCTGTTCCGGCGCCTGAACCGGGCGCCGGGCGGCACCGGCACCCTGGTGCGGATGCGGCGCCGGCTGCTGGAGGGCCTCAAGGCCCATCCCGACTGGCGCATGGTCGACGCCGACCTGCTGCACCTGCTGTCCTCCTGGTTCAACCCGGGCTTCCTGGAGATGCGGCAGGTGGACTGGAACTCGCCCGCGCGGCTGCTGGAGCAGGTCATCCACCACGAGGCGGTGCATGCGATCGACGGCTGGGACGACCTGCGCCGGCGCCTGCTGCCGGACCGGCGGCTGTTCGCCTTCTTCCATCCGCAGCTGCCCAGCGAGCCGCTGATCTTCGTCGAGGTCGCGCTGCTGGCGGACATGCCGGACGCGATCGCGCCGCTGATCGCCAAGCGCGCCGAGCCGCTGCCGGCCAGCAGCTACAAGACCGCCGTCTTCTACTCGATCAGCAACTGCGAGCCGGGCCTGCGCGGCGTGTCGCTGGGCAACTTCCTGATCAAGCGCGTCGCCGAGCACCTCAAGCGCGAGCTGCCGCGGATCAAGCAGTTCTGCACGCTGTCGCCGCTGCCCGGCTTCGCCGCCTGGCTGCAGGGCCTGTCGTCGCTGGACGAGCTGGCGGGCCTCAAGCCGGCGCAGCGCGAGCGCGCCGCGCAGGCGGTTGTTGAGCATCACGTCCTCGAGGGAGGACGCGGCGCGGGGCCGACCGCGCTCGAGGACGAGGCGCTGCAGGCCGACCTGCGCCAGCGCAGGAGCGCCGACGACGGCCAGGCCGCGCGGCTGCCGGCGGCGATCCGGTCGCCGTCGAGCCAGCCGCCGTTGTGGCTGGGCAGCAGCTCCAGCACCGGGCCCGAGGCGGCCGGCGCCGCATCCGTCCCGGCGTCGTCCCAGTGCAGCAGCGCATGGGCGCCGGCCAGGTGCGGATCGGCCAGCACCAGGTCGCAGTCGGGCGAGCGCCCGATGCGCAGCGGCCAGGCCCGCACCTTGTGGGTTTCCCGGCAATGACCGTCCCGGTCGACGATCTCGATCACCGCGTCCATGCGAATCCTTGCAGGTAATGACGCGTCAGCTGGGTGGCATTCGCGAAGCTGACGCCGCGGGCGTCGAAGCGGCCCAGCGCGCCCTCGGTCGCGGCGTCGACGTTGGTGACCAGCACCGTCAGGTCGAACAGCCCGTCGAGCTTGCGGTAGGCGCGCAGGCAGGCGACCGCGCGCAGCGGCGGGCCGTCCTTCTGCTGGACGAAGTCCTCGCGGCAGTACGGCGCGGTGCGGTCGCGGTCGGGACCGCCCAGGCGCTCGTTGCGGAAGCTGGCCGAATAGATCGTCGAGAAGCGGACCGCGCCCAGCTTGCTGCCGTCGTAGACCTCCTCGGTCACGCCGAAGTAGCCGGTCTGCAGGGACTCGCTGATGAACAGCGCGTGCTCCATCCGGCATTGCGTGCGCTGCATCTGCAGGCCCTGCGCGTCCGCGGAGGTGCCGCTGCCCCAGCAGCGCATGTACTGCTCCTGCGGGATCGGGAAGCGGTAGCGCGGGTGCGTCAGCGTGCGCCAGGGCTGGGCCAGGAAGTTGCGCGACAGCTCCTCCTGGTAGGCCATCAGCTGCTCGCGCAGCTTGGGCCAGGCCGCGCCCTTCATCGGCGCGGCGTCGCGGCTGCGCGCCAGCAGCGCGGCGGCGTGCTGCGCCGGCACCAGGAAGCTCATCTGCTGCGCGAAGATCATCGTCGACACGTTGATGCCGACGATCTCGCCGTCCTCGTCCAGCACCGGGCCGCCGCTCATGCCGGGGTTGATGGAGCCGGAGTAGTAGATCAGCGGATCGAAGCTGCGCTCGACCAGGCCGTTGTAGGTGCCCTCGACCACGGCGAAGGCGACGTCGTGCGGGTTGCCCATCGAGTAGATGCGCTCGCCCTTGGCGAGCGGCTGGTCGGCCTTGCGGAAGGCCAGCGGCGTGGCCGTCATGCGCGCGACGACGCCCTTGGGATCGGCCTTGGCATCGCCGCC
>NZ_VOSR01000045.1:0-4293 GCF_007997345.1 Mitsuaria sp. TWR114 | reverse complement strand
GTGGCCGCCGCGGCGAGCAGGCCCGCCTGCAGCGCCATCGCGATCACCGAGCCCTGGCCGATGGCGCCGGCCGGCTTGATCCAGCGCCAGCCCTGGTGCAGCAGCAGCGCCGCGCCGATCAGCAGGATCGCGAAGCCCAGCCACTGGCGCATCCGGTGGCGTCGCGCCAATGCCGGGTCGATCGCCGCGAGCGCCTGCGCCGGATCGACGGCGGCCTCGTGGGCGTGGGTCGGGTCGTGGGCCATCGGTGTCCTTGGGGTGTCGGCCTCAGAGTCCGCCATCGGTGAGCTTGGCCGGGTCCAGCATCTGCAGCAGCGTGGCGCGGTCGAACTCGGTCATCTCCTCCGCGACGTCGACGATGGGCCGCTGCTCCGCGTAGGCGCGCTTGGCGATCGCCGCGGCCTTCAGGTAGCCGATCTCGCGGTTGAGCGCGGTGACCAGGATGGGATTGCGGGCCAGCGCATGCTGCAGCCCGGCGGTGTTGACCTTGAAGTCGCGGATCGCCTGCTCGGCCAGCGCCCGTGACGCGGCCGCCAGCAGCGCCAGGCTGTCCAGCAGGTTGGTCGCGATCAGCGGCAGCATCACGTTGAGCTGGAAGTTGCCCGACTGGCCGGCCACGGTGATCGCCGCGTCGTGGCCGATGACCTGCGCGCACACCATGGTCACCGCCTCCGGGATCACCGGATTGACCTTGCCCGGCATGATCGACGAGCCCGGCTGCAGCGCGTGCAGCTCGATCTCCGCCAGGCCGGCGAGCGGGCCCGAGTTCATCCAGCGCAGGTCGTTGGCGATCTTCATCAGCGTCACCGCCAGCCCCTTGAGCGCGCCCGACAGCGCCACCGCCGTGTCCTGCGCCGAGAGCGCGGCGAAGAAGTCCGGCGCGGGCCGGAAGACCAGGCCGGTCAGGGTGGACAGTTCCTCGCAGAAGCGCTGCGCGAAGTCGGGATGCGCGTTGATGCCGGTGCCCACCGCGGTGCCGCCCTGCGCCAGCTCGCAGACCGACGGCAGCAGCGCGCGCAGCTGGGTGCGCCTGGCGTCGATCTGCGCGCACCAGCCGCCGAGTTCCTGACCCAGTCGCAGCGGCATCGCGTCCATCAGGTGGGTGCGGCCGGTCTTGACGTGATGGCCGTCGCTCTTGATCTTGTCCTGCAGCGTCTGCGCCAGCAGGTCCAGCGCCGGCAGCAGCTCGCCGTGCAGGGCCTGGGCCGCGCTGATGTGCAGCACGGTGGGGATGGAGTCGTTGCTGCTCTGGCCGGCGTTGACGTGGTCGTTGGGGCTGACCGTCGTCGGGTTGTCCGCGCCGGTGCCGATGAGCCGCGTGGCCAGCGTGGCGATCACCTCGTTGGCATTCATGTTCGAGCTGGTGCCTGAACCGGTCTGGAAGACCTCCACCGGGAAGTGGTTCATCAGCGCCGGGTCCTGCAGCAGCTGCGTCGCGGCGCGGTCGATGGCCTGGCCGATGTCGGCCGGCAACTGCTCGAGCGCGATGTTGGCGCGCGCCGCGGCGGCCTTCTGCAGCACCAGTGCGCGCACGAAGCGCTCGGGCATGGGCTGGCGGCTGATGGCGAAGTTCTCGACCGCGCGCTGTGTCTGGGCGCCGTAGAGCGCGTCGACCGGTACGGCGACCTCGCCCATGGAGTCGCGTTCGATGCGGGTGGCCTTGGTCATCGGGGATCCTTCGTTCCGGGTCATTCAACGGAAGAGGCTCCAGCAAGGCAGGTGCCTGTGTCGCGACGTCGGATCCCGCCGGAGTCTTTTCGTTGGTGCAGGGATGCTAGATGAGAACTTCTCTCATCTGCAAGGCGGTCACTGCAAGCGCTTGCGCCGGCTGGGGGCTTTGCGCGACCCGGCAATCAGATCAGGTGAAGGTCCTTGGGACGGACGCCGGGGAATACGCGCGTGAGGGCCGCGGGCGACAGGCCGAACTGGCGTTGCCAGAGCCCGCCCAGCACCGCGCGGTAATCGTTGAGCACCGGATAGTCGCGGTTCTGGAACAAGGTCCTGGCGCTCAGCGCGACCTGCTCGCCGGCCACGGGGCCGCCGCTCGCCAACCCCCCGCCCAGCAGCCAGTAGACGCTGCCGTGGCCGTGGTCGGTGCCGCGGTTGCCGTTCTCGCGGAAGGTGCGGCCGAATTCGCTGATCACCATCACCGTGGTCTGGCGCCAGAGGTCCGGACCGAGTTCATCCGCGATCGCCGCCAGCCCGCGGCCGAGTTCCTCGAAGCGGTTGGCCAGCTGGCCGGTCGCGCCGCCCTGGTTGACGTGCGTGTCCCAGCCGCCGACATCGATGAAGCCCAGGCTGAAGCGGCCCCGCATCAGCGTGGCGATGCGACGTGCCTCCAGCTCGAAGCCCTTGGCCGGGATCGCGTTGCGGCCGGCCGCGTCGGTCATCGCCTTCATCTTGTCGGGCGAGAGGTCGCGCGCAAGTTCCTCGCGCAGCGCCAGACCTTCCTCCACCGCCCCGCCGAGCGCCTGGCCCCGGTACATGCTCGCGATCAGCGCGCGGCTCCTGGCGTCGACCGCCGGGCGCGCCGTCTCCCGCAAGCCAGCATTGGCGATCCTCACCGGACCGCGGAACGCAATCGGCAACTGGTCCGTGAACGACAGTGCCTGCTGCGCATCGAGCTCGGCCGCCAGGCGGTTCAGGAAACCCGAGTTGTAGTCGCGCGAACCACCAAGCGGCTGGCCCAGCTCGATGCTGTCCTGCGTCTCGAAATGGCTGCGCGACAGGTCCTCGGTACCGGCGAAAGGGATGAAACGGAGCTGGCCCGATTGCGCCAGCGGGTAGAGGCTGCTTCTCAAGGCCGGGTGCAGGCCCCAGTCGGCGTCCAGCGCCAGCGCGGCAGCGGGGTCGGTCGGCGACGGGCGCGCGATGGCGATGCGAGGGCGTTGCTCGTAATAGAAGCTGCTGGTCGTGGGGACCAGCAGGTGGGTCGCGTCGTAACCGCCGCGGAGGAAGACCAGCAGGAATCGCGGGCGCTGGACTGCGCCCGAAGACGGGGACGCCAGAGCCCCTCCTCGCTCAAGCGCCTCCGCACGCTCGGCAATCGCTCGGAGGGGCTCCGGCGTCCCCGTCTTCTCCAGGGCAGCGGTCGGCGGGGTCGCGAAAAGGCGCGCGGAGGTGAGGGTGAGCGGCGCGGCGGCGAGGGCGTGCAGGAGATGGCGGCGGTGCATGGTGGGCTCAGAGATACATGAAATCGGGGCTGGATAACCAGAGGGTCAGCCACTGCTGCGGGGAGGTCGTCTGGGCGAGCGCGTCACGCGTCGACATCGCCAGCGTGGGCTCGACGCGTGCGCGCAGCACCTTCAGATCGGGCAGGGGCACCGGGCCGGTCGTGCCCTCGGGGCGGTACAGCGCGGCCGCGCCGCCGCCGATCTGGCGCGCGATCTCGAAGCGCAGCGTCATCTGCCCCGGACTGTTCCAGGCCTCGGACGTCAGCGGGTAACCGTCCGGCGTCTGCTTGTCGTAGAGGCCCTGGCCCAGCCGTCGCAGCCAGTTCTGCAGCGGCTGCGCGTTCTGCAGCTCGCGCTGCTCGAAACCGGCCCGCAGGCTCGAGAGCAGGTAACGGTGGGGATCCTTGAACTTGGGCGCCTCGGCCGCGAGGAATGCCGGGGAGCGCAGCATCGGCCGCAGCGTGGATGGGATGTCGCCTTTCGTGCGTTGGAAGGCGGTGGCCATGGCGTCGACGACGGCCGGCGGCGGCTGGTCGCTCAGGAAATACACCGCCAGCTTGCGGGACACGAAGCGCGCCGTCGCCGGCTGCGCGACCAGCAGGTCCAGCACCTCGTCGAGTTCGTCGGCGCCGCGGCCGCGGATCGTGCGGCCGAGCAGCTGCTTGTCGCTGAAGTCGTGCCGGGCCGGGTGGAACTCGAACAGGCCGTCGCGGCGGTACAGCGGCTCGAATCGGGGCGCGATCTTCGGCGGGTCGGGATCGACGCGCACGCCGAAGCCGGTCAGCACCCGCGCCAGCTCCTGCACGTCGCGCTGGCTGTAGCCGCCGTCGACGCCCATCGTGTGCAGCTCCAGCAGCTCGCGCGCGTAGTTCTCGTTGATCGCGCGGACGGCGTTCTGGTCGTTGTCCAGGTAGCGCAGCATCGCCGGGTGACGCGCCACCGCGCCAAGCATGTGGCGGAAGGAGCCCAGCGCGTGCGGGCGCAAGGCGCGGTCCTGGTAGTCCGAGAGCAGCAGGCGGATGTCGCGCTTGCCCTGGTGGACGTTGAAGTGGTTGAACCAGAACCACGTCATCTGCTCGAGCAGCTGCTGTTCCGAGTACAGCTCGCGCAGCAGCTGGCG
>NZ_VOSR01000449.1:0-2230 GCF_007997345.1 Mitsuaria sp. TWR114 | reverse complement strand
CTCGTCCAGGAACAGCGTGCCGCCGTGCGCCCGCTCGAAGCGCCCAGGGCGCGACTGGCTGGCCCCGGTGAACGCGCCGCGCTCGACGCCGAAGAGCTCGCTCTCGATCAGCGTCTCCGGAATGGCCGCGCAGTTCACCGCCATGAAGGGCCCGGCCGCGCGCGGACTGACGCGGTGCAGCCGGCGCGCGAAGGCCTCCTTGCCCACGCCCGATTCGCCGGTGAAGAGCACGGTGGCGCGGGTGGGCGCCACGCGCGCGAGCTGGTGGCAGGCGGAGTTGAAGGCGGAGGAGGCGCCGACGATGTCGTGGCGTTCGGCTTGGTGGCCTGCATGGCCTTCTGCGTGGCGTTCGGCGGGGTCTCCATCACGCTCGGCGGGCCGCTCGCCACGGGTGTCGGGCGACGCGGCACGCGGCGTCGGGGCGGGCTCCGCGGCGGCGTTGATGCGGCGGAAGTCCTTGGCCTCCAGGTAGCGCAGGTCCTCGCTGATGTCGCCCCAGGCCGCGGCATGGCGGCCGATCACGCGGCAGACGCTCGCGCCCATGGCGCGGCACTCCACCTCGCGGAAGATCACGAGTTGCCCGAACAGGCTGGTCACGTAGCCGGTGGCGTAGCCCACCTGCGACCAGCAGGCCGCCTCGGTGCCGATGCCGTAGGCGCTGATGTGCTCGTCGTCCTCGCTGGAGTGCTCCCAGAGGAACTCGCCCTCGTAGGTGCCGCGGTCGATGTCGAAGTCGAAGGCCAGCGGCGTCACCTTCACCACGCCCTCGAGCGCATGCAGCCGCGTGCCGGCCATGAAGACGTTAGCCGCGTCGGCCTGCGGCCAGCGCTCGCGCACCAACTGCGCGTCGCGCGCGCCGGAGACGTAGCCGGCTCGCGTGAGCAGGCCCCGCGCGCGCTCCAGGCCCAGCGTGTCGATCAGCTCGCGCCGCAGGTGCCCGACGGCGGAGCTGTGCAGCAGCAGCATGCGCTGGTCGTTGAGCCAGATGCGGCCGTCGCCGGGCGAGAAGAACAGTGACTCGGTCAGGTCGTCCATCGTCGGCTGCTGTGCCTCGACGAAGTGCCGGCTGTCGCCGCGGCGCAGCATCGCGCCGGTCTGGCGGGCCACTTCGGCCAGGGAGATGCGAGGCGGCTTGGTCATGGCTTGATCAATTGAGCAGGTCGACCGCGGGTCGGGTCCTCAAATTGTTTTCATTTCATAAATATCGATGACCCGGGATAACCCGTGAAAGTGGCATTCACATTGAGGGCAGGGAAAGTCCCAGGGCGGGCGATGGTTTCACTCTGAAAACGATCCAGGCCGGCGCATCGATGCACCGCGGCGGCGCGCCGCCCTGGCACGGCGCGGCACGGGCGTTGCACTGGAAGAGGGCGAGCGAACACCGGGTTCGTGCCTTTCAACCTCTTCAGCGTGGCCTGACATGACCTCTCGACCCTTCCTCGACCCCGCCCTGTGGCAAGAGCACGTGTACAGCGGCGGCTGGCGCGCCGCCGCCGAGTCCGCCGACCTGATCGAGCCCGCCACCGGCGCGGTGCTGACGCGCACCGGCGTTGCCGTGGCGGCCGACGTGGCGCCGGCCGCGCGCATCGCCGCGCAGGCGCAGGCGGGCTGGGCGGCCACACCGCCGCGCGAGCGCGCCGCGGTGTTCCTGCGCGCGGCGCAGCTGTTCCAGGATCACTTCGACGAGCTGGCGCTCTTCGTCACCCGCGAGAGCGGCGCCATCCTGCCCAAGGGCCAGCACGAGCTGCGCGAGGCCATCGCGTTCTGCCAGATCGCGGCCTCCATGCCGCTGCAGTCGCAGGGGCAGGTGCTGCCCAGCACGCCGGGCCGGCTGTCCCTCGCGCGGCGCGTGCCGCTGGGCGTGGTGGGCGTGATCTCGCCCTTCAACTTCCCGCTGGTGCTGACGCTGCGCGTGGTGGCCCCGGCACTGGCCGCGGGCAACGCCGTCGTCATCAAGCCCGATCCGCGCACGCCGGTCAGCGGCGGCTTCCTGATCGCCCGCGTCTTCGAGGCCGCCGGCCTGCCCGCCGGCCTGTTGCACGTGCTGCCGGGCGGCGCGGCCGTGGGCGAGGCGCTGGTGGAGGATCCGGCCATCGCGATGATCTCCTTCACCGGCTCGGTCGGCGTGGGGCGCCGCATCGGCGAACTGGCGGGCCGCCACCTGAAGAAGGTCTCGCTGGAGCTGGGCGGGAGCAATGCGCTGGTCGTGCTCGACGACGCCGACCTCGAC
>NZ_VOSR01000448.1:0-7893 GCF_007997345.1 Mitsuaria sp. TWR114 | reverse complement strand
GGCGCGGGGCGCCTGGGCGGCCACGCGCTCGATCTGCGACATGCCTTCCGGCGCCATCGCCAGCACTTCCACGCCTTCCGGGCAGGGCTTGTTGGAGAGCACGACCGCGTCGTCACCGAAGGCCTGGCGGACCAGGGCCATGGCTTCGCGGGAATTGCGGGCGGTAAAGCGTTTGACGTTCATGCCGTGCCTCCGATGATGGAGCCGATGCGGATCGTGTGCGTTTCAGGAATCTCGCTGTGTCCCAGGACCTTCAGCCGCGGCGCAGCGCGCTTGAGCAGTCGGGCCAGGGGCGCGCGGATCAGGTCAGGCACCAGCAGGCAGGCGGGCAAACCACGGTCCTCCTGGGACTGGGCGGTCTGGGCGGCACTCCGCGCAAGCGTGTCGGCCACACCGGGATCCAGCGCCGCGCCGTGAGGCGAGTGCAGGGCCTGCGTGACCAGGCGCTCCAGCTCCGGATCGAGGGCGATGACATCCAGTTCCTTGGCCGGACCGTAGATCTGCTGCACGATCGCCGGGGCGATGTGGATGCGGATGCGACGGGCCAGCTCGGCCGGATCGGTGGTCTGCGTGGCGTTCTCCGCCAAGCTTTCCACGATGGAGCGCATGTCGCGGATGTGCACGCCCTCTTCCAGCAGGAACTGGAGGACTCGTTGCAGGGCGGCGACATTGACCATCTTTGGAATCACGTCTTCGATGAGCTGAGGCGCTTGCTTGGTGAGGTGATCCACCAGCTGCTGGGTTTCCACCCGGCCCAACAATCGGGCCGCGTGAACTTGCAGCAAGTGTGAGAGATGCGTGGCCACCACGGTCGCGCAATCAACGACGGTAAATCCCGCCATTTGCGCCATATCCCGTTGCCGCTCCTCGATCCAGACCGCCGGGAGTCCGAAGGCGGGATCCGTCGTCGGCGTCCCGATCAGCTTCTGCGTCGCATGACCGGGGTTGATCGCCAGCCACATGCCCGGGTAGGCCTCCGCCTCGCCGATCACCGCGCCGCGCAGCGTCACGCGGTACTGGCTGGGGCGCAGCTCCAGGTTGTCCCGGATGTGCACCGAGGGCGGCAGGAAGCCGATGTCCTGCGCGAACTTGCGGCGCACGCCCTTGATGCGGCTCAGCAGGTCGCCTTCGCGCGACTTGTCCACCAGCGTGATCAGGCGGTAACCCACTTCCAGGCCCAGGGTGTCCACGGCCTGCACGTCGTCCCAGGAGGCCTCGGCATCGGGGTTCGGCGCGCCCGGCACCGGGGCGGCCGGCTTCTTCAGCTCGGCGGCCTGCTTGGCCTGCTCCTTGGTTCGCAGCCAGTACGCCAGATACCCCATCGCGCCGGCGATCATCAGGAAGACCAGGTGCGGCATGCCCGGGATCAGGCCCAGCAGGCCGATCACGCCGGCGGTGATGGCCACCGCCTTGGTCGAGCCGAACACCTGCGAGCCGATCATCTGGCCCACGTCCTTGTCCTTGCCCACGCGCGACACCACCAGCGCCGAGGACACCGAGATCAGCAGCGCCGGGATCTGGGCCACCAGCGCGTCGCCGACGGCCAGCAGGATGTAGCTGTCGGCGGCCTGGCCGGCGGACAGCCCGTGCTGGACCACGCCGATCACGAAGCCGCCGATGATGTTGATGAACAGGATCAGGATGCCGGCGATCGCGTCGCCGCGGACGAACTTCGAGGCACCGTCCATGGAGCCGAAGAAATCGGCTTCGTCGCCCAGTTCGGCGCGGCGGCGCTTGGCTTCCTTCTCGTCGATCAGGCCGGCGGACAGGTCGGCGTCGATGGCCATCTGCTTGCCGGGCATCGCATCCAGGGTGAAGCGGGCGCCGACCTCGGCGATGCGCTCGGCGCCCTTGGTCACCACGATGAAGTTGATGACCACCAGGATCGCGAACACGATCAGGCCGACGGCGAAGTTGCCGCCGATCAGGAAGTGGCCGAAGGATTCGATCACCTTGCCGGCGGCGCCGGCGCCGGTGTGGCCTTCCAGCAGCACCACGCGGGTGGAGGCCACGTTCAGCGACAGGCGCAGCAGCGTGGTGATCAGCAGCACGGTCGGGAAGGCCGCGAAGTCCAGCGGCTTGACCATCTGCGAGGCCACCAGCATCACCATGATGGACATGGCGATGTTGAAGGTGAAGAACAGGTCCAGGGCGAAGGCCGGCAGCGGCAGCACCATCATCGACAGGATGATGATGATGGCGATCGGTGCCCCGAGCGCCTGCACGATGGCGGCGCGGGGTCCGAGGAGGTTCTGCAAACGGGCCATCAGCTCGTTCATCGGGGTTGCCTTCTGCCTGGGTTCAACGGGGGACTCGACGAGACCATCGAGCCCCGCCATTGTTCGGCGGAGCCCCACCGTCCTTTAACCCGATAAGCGGGCCTTTTCCCCCCCGAACCGCGCCATTGGTGGAACCGCGCCATTGGTGGAGAGCGGCGGGCGGGACGGTGCCCCCTTGAAGCGAATGCCGAGCGGGCGCAGGCGTCTGAGCGGAAAGGGGGCACCGTCCTGCCCGCCGCTGGCTCGGTCTCCCGACGGCTCGGTCCCCCGCTGGGCGATCAGCCCGGACGCCCTTCAGGGAAAGCGTCCTCCGCCTCGTCCTCGGGCGGCGTCCAACCCGGCTTCTTGTGCGGGTCGAGCTCATCCGGCACGGCTGGGTTCGGAGCCGCGTTCGGCGCCATGCCCTGCCCCTTGAGCGCGGCCTTGAGCTGGTACACGTAGGCCAGCACCTGCGCCACTGCCCCGAACAGTGCGCCGGGAATTTCCCGGTCCAGTTCGGCGTGGGCGTACAGGGCACGGGCCAGGGCCGGCGCCTGCAGCACCGGCACCTTGCTCTCCTTGGCAATGTCGCGGATCTTGAAGGCCAGCAGGTCCAGGCCCTTGGCCACCACCCGCGGCGCGCCGAACTGGGTTTCGTCGTAGGCGATCGCGACCGCATAGTGGGTCGGGTTCATCACGACCAGGTCCGCCTTGGGCACCGCCGCCAGCATGCGGCGCTTCACCAGTTCGCGGGCCTTGTGGCGCATCTTGTGCTTCATCTCGAGGTTGCCTTCGGCTTCCTTGAGCTCGTTCTTGGCCTCCTCGCGGGACATCTTCAGCCGCTTCAGATAGAGGTGGCGCTGCAGCGGCACGTCGATGACGGCGAACAGCGCCAAGCACAGGCCCAGCATCATCAGCCCGCCCATCAGTTGCTTGCCCGCGAAGGCGAGCGCGGAAGGCAGCGGCACCGACATGATCCCGACGAAGCCTGCGATGCGGTCCTTCAGCGCGATCGCGCCGACGATGCCCAGCACCAGCGACAGCAGCACGGCCTTCAGCGCCGTGGTCAGGTTCTGCCACTGGAACAGGCGGCCGAAGCCGGTGACCGGGTTCAGGTGGGTGAATTTGGGGCTCAGCGGCTTCATCGTGAAGTTCCAGCCGCCCGAGGCGATGTGCGCCGCGATCGCGGCCATCGCCAGGATGAGCATCGCCGGCAGGCCGAGCACCATGCCCTGCCAGGTCAGCGCGGACAGCCGCTCGGTCATCATCCCGGCGGCGCGCAGCTGTTCGGCATCGAAACGCAGCGCCCCTTCGAGCATGTGCTGCAGCGTGTCGACCGCGTACGGCGTCGAGGTGGCGAACAACGCGGCCCCGGTGGCCATCACCGCGAAATGCGGCAGGTCCCGGGAACGCGGCAGCTGGCCCTCCTTGCGCGATCGTTCGATCTTTTTCTGCGAGGCGGGTAAGTTGCGGTCTTGTGCGTCTGAATCGGCCATGTGCGCAATGAGGACGCCGCAGCCCCATGCCGCAGCCTCGCCATTGTTCGGCCGCGCGCCGTTCGGGCTTGGCCCGATAAGCGGCGGAAATCAGCCGGTCTTCTCAGCCAGCCTTCAGCCCGTCGTTCCGGTCGCCCAGAAAGCAGAAACCCGCGCCTGGGCGCGGGTTTCGTCGAGGTGCCGGCTCGCGGCCGGCCGGGGCGATCAGAAGCCCAGCGAGGCCAGCAGGTCGTCCACTTCGGACTGGTTGGCCACCACGTCGGTACGGCCTTCGTGGCTGACGACCGGACCCTGCAGGATGCTGGGATCGACCTTCTCGCGCTGCTCCGGCGGCACCACCGAGACCAGCAGCTTCACCAGCGAATCTTCCAGGTCGTTGGCCAGGGTCACGACCTTGGCGACGACCTGACCGGTCAGGTCATGGAAGTCCTGCGACAGCATGATGTCGGTCAGGTGGGTGTCGATCTTGGAGGTCGAGGACTCGACTTCCTTGACGAAGTTGAGCACCGCGCCCGAGGCCACCGCGCGGACCGGGTCCGCGGTGATCGCCTGGGCCATCGCATTGGCGGCCTCGGTGATCTTGGCGTGTTCCGCCTTGGCCTGGTCGACCGAGTTCAGCACCTTGTTGGCGGCGTCGGCGGTCTTGTTGGCGATGTAGGTCAGACGGCTGCGCGCATCGGGCAGGCCGTCGGTGGCGACCTGCAGCTTGGGCATCACGCCCAGCTGCTGCATCGTGTCGTGCAGCACGCGGGTGATCGTGCCGATCTGCTGGAACACCTCGGGCGAGACCATCAGCGGCTCGTTGCCCTGCGACAGTTTGGCCAGTTCTTCCATCTGCATGGTGGACTCCCCAGCGTCAGGCCGCAGCGGCCAGCTTCTGCATGATCTTCTGGACCTTTTCCTCCAGCGTGGCCTTCGTGAACGGCTTCACGATGTAGCCCGCCGCGCCGCTCTGGGCGGCCAGGACGATGTCTTCCTTGCGGGCCTCAGCCGTCACCATCAGCACCGGCAGGTGCTTCAGCGAGGCATCCTCCTTGATGGCCTTGAGCAGCTCGAAGCCATTCATGTTGGGCATGTTGATGTCGCTGACGACGAAATCGTATTTCGCCTGTTTCAGCATGCTCAGGGCCTCGACGCCATCTTCCGCCTCTTCGGCGTTGTTGTAGCCGATCTCCTTCAGCAGACCGCGCACGATCCGGCGCATGGTCGAGAAGTCGTCGACGATCAAGAATTTCATGTCAGTGCTCATGGCGTTCCTCTGAGGGGACTGGAGGGCTGTGTTATCGGCCGGAGGGCGCGGAACTTGAGGCCTGCGGCGCGCTCGCCGCGGGATTCGCAGTGTCCTCGTCCTCGTCGGGCAGGTTCTTCAGCACCGCATCCTCGGCATCGCGATTCATCACGATGATGCTGATGCGGCGATTGACCTGGGCTTTGGGGTCTTTCGTGTCCAGCAGTTTGCTCGACGCCAACCCCTGCACGCGAAGGACCCGGGCATCCGGCAAACCGCCCGCCACCAGCTCGCGCCGTGAGGCATTGGCCCGGTCCGCCGACAATTCCCAGTTGCTGTATCCACGCTCGCCCGCAGAAAACGGCTGTGCATCCGTATGACCCTCCAGCGTGAGCCGGTTGGGCACCTCGGACAACACGTTGCCGAGTTCCTGCAGCAATTCGCGCATATACGGCTTCACCACCGCGCTGCCGCTGTCAAACATCGGGCGATTATTCTCGTCCACGATTTGGATACGCAAGCCCTCGCGGGTCATGTCGAGTCGGATTTGCCCACCTAATGCCGCAATTCGCGGGTTGTCGGCAATGATTTTCTCGACCTTGTCCTTCAATTGCTGCAGACGCACCCGCTCGGCGCGGCGCTGCTCTTCCTTGAGGGCCTTCAGGTTGATGGTTTTCCGAGGGGATTCGACGTCGCCGGCCTTGACCTGGCCGGTCTGGCGCGTCAGGTCCTGACCGCCGCCCTTGATGATGTGCGAGGCGTCGCCCGAACCCGAACCGCCGAACATCGCGACCTTCAGCGGCGAGGCGAAATAATCCGCGATACCCTTCTTGTCGCCCTCGGTCGTGGAGCCCAGCAGCCACATCAGCAGGAAGAAGGCCATCATCGCCGTCACGAAGTCCGCGTAGGCGATCTTCCACGCGCCGCCATGGGCGGCATGGCCGCCCTTCTTGACGCGCTTGATGATGATGGGCTGCAGTTTCTTGGCGTCACCGGCCATGGCAAATGACTCCGATCACTTCTTCTTCACGTGGCCTTCGAGCTCGCGAAGGTCGGGCGCTCGGTCGAGTAAAGCACCTTGCGGCCGAATTCGATCGCCACCTGCGGCGCATAACCCTGCATCGAGGCCAGCAACGTGGTCTTGATGCACTGCAGTTCCTTGCCGGCCTCGTCGACCTTGGCCTCGAGCGCGCCGGCCAGCGGCTCGGCGAACGCGTAAGCCAGCAGAATGCCCAGGAAGGTGCCCACCAGCGCCGAGCCGATCATGCCGCCCAGCACCGCCGGCGGCTGGCCGACCGAGCCCATCGTGTTCACCACGCCCAGCACCGCCGCGACGATGCCGAAGGCCGGCAATCCGCCCGCCAGGCGCTGCAGCGCGATCACGGCGAGGAAGGCCTCGTGGTGGTGCGTGTCGATCTCGGCGTCCATCAGGGACTCGATCTCGTGCGCGTTCAGGTTGCCGGACACCATCATCCGAAGATAGTCGGTGATGAACTCGGCCACATGGTGGTCGTTGCCCACGGTGGGATATTTCTGGAACAGCGGCGAGCTGTGCGGATCCTCGACATCCTTTTCAATCGACATCAGGCCTTCCTTGCGGGCCTTCTGCAGAATGTCGTAGAGCAGCGCCAGCAGCTCCATGTAGCGGGCCTTGGTGTACTTGCTACCCTTGAAACAATCGCCCAGGCCCTTGAGCGTGGCCTTCATGACCTTGGGCGGATTGGTGGCCAGCATGCCGCCGATCGCCGCGCCGAAGATGGTCGTCATCTCGAAGGGCAACGCATGCAGCACCACGCCGATGTTGCCCCCGTGCGCGATGAACACGCCGAAGATGCAAGCCAGGGCCAGCAGCCAACCGATGATGACAAACATGGAATTCGTTCCGTCCTGAAGTAACCGCCGCGTCCCCTCGCGGTCCGGGCCATCTCATCCCTTATCGACCGGCTCCCCGTCCGCTTGAGCCCCGGCCTGTGACGACCGGTGTGCCGTGCGGACGCCGATCGGGCGTCGCTGACTGATTGCGTTCGATGTGGGCGGCGTCCAAGGCGCTCAGGCCTGGAGTTCGCGCACCCGGTAGACATACAGCCGGTGGCGGGTGCCGGTGTCCAGCTGTGCGAAGACCGGCTGGCCCGGCAGCGGAAAATCCAGGCTCGCCAGCCAGGCGCCCGGCCGCATCTCGGTGCGCGCCTTGTCCAGCGCGCGCGGCATCGATTCGGGTCGCTGGAACAGGTAGACCAGGTCCATCTCGCGCCACGACTGGGCCCACAGGTCGCCCCGGGCGATCTCGGCCCAGGGGCAGCGCAGGCGGGCCAGCAGCCACAGGACGCCACTGTATTCAATGCCCGCGAAGCGCAGGCCCGGATAAGCGCGGCGAAGAGCCACCAATCCGTCGCCCAGCCCGCAGCCGGCGTCCAGGACGCGGGCGCCGTCGTGCAGCTTCACACGCTCGGGCAGCGCGCGTAGCGCATCGTGGGGGGTCGGATAAAGCGGCGCGTCGCTCCAGCCGCGGCGCGGATAGGCCAGCACCAGCACGGCCAGCGGGATCAGCCAGATCCAGGCCGGCAGGTCGGTGCCGGTGAAGAGCAGCGCCAGCGGAAAACCGGACGCCACGATCAGCCGGCGCCAGGCCTGGCGGTGGAGTCCGGCGAGGATCAGGCCCAGGCCCGAGGCGACGATCGCCGCCGGCCAGTCCGGGCCGAACAGGCGCCAGACGGCGAAGCAGGCCGCCCAGCTCAGCAGCGCCAGGGCCGGCCAGCGCAGGCCTCCCGGGGCGTCGGTGGAAGCGGCGTGGGGGAGTCGGGCGCCCATGGTGGCGGCCTCAATGCATCTGGATGCCGCCGGCCGCCTTGCCCTTGCCGGCGCGCGCCGGCGGGTTGCACAGGCCGCAGACGTAGTGCTTGGCGACCTCATG
>NZ_VOSR01000447.1:0-6719 GCF_007997345.1 Mitsuaria sp. TWR114 | reverse complement strand
GCGGTGGTGGAGGACGGCGGCGGTCTCGACTTCTGCCGCAAGGCCCGGCTGCTGACGCAGACGCCGATGATGCTGCTGGCGCCGGCGCTGACCTCGGAGCTGCAGCGCGAGAGCGCGCGCGTGCCGGGCCTGACCGCCTATGCCGATCCGGGCACCGCCGGCGGCTTCGCGCTCGAGCTGCTGCAGCCCGGCCAGCGCGTCGATCCCTGCCTGGCGATCCGCGTCAAGGCCAGCGAGACCGGCTGGAGCTTCGACATCGACGGCATCGGTTTCAAGTTCCATGGCGACGGCATGCTGACCGTGCCGCGCTCGGCCTGGATGCGCTGGGAGGCGCAGCACATGTTCCAGCCCGACTGGTACGACGAGTTCTCCGACATCGGCGAAAGCATCCGCATCGCGCTGTGCGACGAGAACCCACATTTCAAGGTCCAGCGCGAGCTGGGCCGCGCCGCCGCGGCGATGCAGCTCGGCGATGCCGGGCGCGAGCTGCCGGACCGGCTCACCTTCGCGGTGTCGGAGGCCTGTTATCCGCTGATGCTGGAGGCGGTCTTCGATCCGTCGCTGCGGCCGGAGCCCTGGCTGGCGCAGGCCGCCTCGGTGGCGCGGCGCCTGCTGGAAAGCGATGGCGACGCGAGCCAGGACCTGTTCTCCGGACCGCCCGCGGCGCGGCGCGCGCTGCTGATCTGCGCCGACACGCATGGCAGCGTGTTCAGCGCGAAGCTGCTGGGCGGGCAGGTGCGGCTGGATCCGCTGACCTCGGTGCGGCTCGAATGCGCGCGGGTGCGCAAGCTGCTGACGACCCGCGACACGCGCACCGGCCAGCCGCTGTTCTACGAGGACAACATCCGCGTGCTCGGCATGGACGGGCCGGTGACGCGCGCGGCGCTCGACGCGGCGCTGCGCGAGGGCAGCTGGGACCTGATCCATTTCGCCGGCCACACCTGCTTCCAGCGCCATGGCGCGCAGCAGCGCGGCGGCACCGGCTTCCTGTTCATCGGGCCGGCGGAGGAGCCGGAGGGCATCGACTTCGGCGACATCGTCAGCTACATGCGCGAGGCGCGCTTCGTCTACCTGAGCAGCTGCGAGAGCGGCAACTCGGGCTTCGCGGCGCTGGCCGCGGCCGCCGGCATCCATGCGGTGCTGGGTTATCGCTGCCGCGTCAACGACCGCACGGCGGCGCTGCAGGCGAGGCTCTTCTACCGGATGCTGCTGCGCAGCCACTCGCTGAACGCGGCCTTCGGCCTGGCGCGGCGCCGCATCTACAAGCGCTACCGCGACCGGGACAACGCCTGGGCCTCCGCGATGCTGGTCACGCCGGAATTCCGGTCGTGATCGGGGAAGGCGGTCTCGTCGACGCGTTCTCGCTCAACTCGGCTCGCCGGTCATCAGGTCCAGCGCGATGCCGGCGGCGGGATCGCGCGGGTAGAAAGCTTGATGGCCGTGCGCGGCGCGCATTGCCGGCTCGCCCCATGGCGCGGTGCGCGCGGACCGGTAGTTGAAGAGCAGGCGTGCGCCTGGCACCTGCCGCACGACCGCGTGGATCGCTTCGTCGTCCGGATGCTGGAAGAGGCTGCCGTCGGTGGAGACCAGCCAGGTGCCGCACTCGATCCGACCGAGCAGGTCCGGGCTGAGGTTGGCTGCCGAGCCGTGGTGGGCCAGCTTGACCGCGTCGAGCCGCAGCGTCGCGGCGCCTGTCGCGGCCGCCATCCGGCCCAGCGTCGCCGCGAGCGTCGGCGCATGCGCGTCGCCGAGCAGCGCGAGGCGTCGACCGGCGTATTCGGCGATGACGGCGATGCTCGAGCCGTTGGCCACCGCGTCATCCATCGGTCCGAGCGCCAGCGCCGCCGACGACATCATCTGGTCCGGCGTCGGCCGCAGCCGCGCGCCCGAGGCGCGATAGGCCGCGCGACCATCGAGCCGCGCGCGCAGCGCCGCCTCGTTCGCCGGGTCGACCTCGGCGCGCTCCAGGGCGCGGCTCCAGGCGGTGCGCAGCTTGACGAGTTTGTCCAGCGTCGGCGAGAGCAAGGTGAGCCGCAGGCCGCCGGGCAGCTCGCGCACCGGCAGCGGGCCGGTCGCGGGCACGAACACCGGCGCGCCTTCGAAGGCCGCGTTCCATTGGCGCCCATCGATGCGCACGCTGATCTCGGTGCCCTGCATCGCGCTGCGCTGGTGGATGCCGGCCTCGTCGGATGGCGCTTGGCGCGGGGCGGGCGGCGGCTCCTTCAGTTCCTGCGCGATGTGCGGCCAGCCGTTGAACCAGATGTCCCGGAAGGTGGCCAGCTCCGGATGATTCAGCAGCTTGAGACAGCCCTCGATGTGATCGCCGTCGACATGCGTGATGACCAGCAGCTCCAGCTCGCGCTGATCCTCGGGCAGCGCCGCCAGGCGGGCCGACAGCGCGCCATAGGCGCCGATCGGTCCGCCGTCGATCAGCACGCGATGGGGCCGCGCCGCGTCGCCATAGCTCAGCAGCAGGCAGTCGCCGTGCCGCGCCGGCAGCAGCTCGATGCGGAAGACCTCGGCCATGGCGGTCGTGGCGACGCGCTCAGGACAACGCGTGCCGCGGATAGGGCCAGGCGGGTGCCTGGGAGCGGAAGACCACCGCCGGCGCGCGGGAACGCAGCGCGGCGTCGCTGACCGCGTAACCCCAGTTGATCAGCTCGCACTGCTCCTGTTCCTTGAAGCGGTCCAGGCGCGTGCGGATCGCCGCGAGGTCGGCGATCCGCGCCGGATCGACGGACAGCGCCGGCACCTCGGTCGCGGGGTAGTCGGCGATGTCGGTGTCGATGGCCCAGAACGCGCCCTGGGCCTCGCCGCGCGCGTAGGCCGCGATCAGCATGCGCTTGCGCAGGGCCAGTGCCTGGTTCAGGCCGATGTCCATCGCGCGCAGCACCTGCCGCGGGGCCATCGTGCCGATGCCGGCATCGATGTCGAAGGGCTTGCCGGCGTCGCTGACCAGCACCGTGGCATGGCGGCCCCAGACGGTTTCCAGTCCGAGGTTGTCGTAGACGCCGCCGTCGGCCAGCATCAGGCGGCGGCGGTAGTCGACCTGGTCGTAGAGGTCGGCGCCATCGACGCGGGTGAAGTCCTCCGGCCGCACGTCCAGCGCGATCGGCGCCAGGACCGGCGGGAAGGCGCTCGAGCAGGCGACCGCTGTGGCCACGTCGAAGCGCGGTTTCGGGATGAGGCCGATGCGGTAGTCGCCGGCGTAGGGCTTGGAGAAGCGGAAGCTGACGCCGGTGGCGTAGTTGGTCGCGTTGAACACGAAGCGCGGCGTGTCGGGCAGCGACTGCAGCGAGGCGTCCAGGCCCAGACGCTGGCGATATTCCTCGGCGACGGCCTCGCCGGCCGACCGGAAGGGATTGAAGGCGCCCGACAGCACCGAGGCCACGTCGATGTTGCGGGCGCAGAACTCGCGCAGCGGTGTCACGACTTCGGCCTCGAAACGCGGGGAGTGCCCGTCGCCATCGAGGGCCAGCCGCGGCCAGCGCACGGCCAGCAGCCCCGAGGCGATCGAGCCGCCGGACACGCTGGACAGGCGCGCCAGCCGGCCCAGCACGCCTAGCTCGTTGAGCCGCCACAGCACGCCGACATGGAACAGCACGGCCCGGAAGCCGCCGCCGGACAGCGCGAGCGCGATGCCGTCGGCACGCGCGTCAGGGTCGAGGGGCATGGCCGTCTCCCGCAGTGGCAATGGACCAGCCTAGGCGCCGGGCGCTGGCGTCGCAAGCGGTCAAGTTGGGGATACGGGCCGGCGTGACGGCGCACGGCAGGCCGACCGTGGGGGCGCGGCCGTGAGGTAGTGACGCATAACGCCGTGCGTTAGCGGCGATGGGGATTCAGCATCGAACGGAACGAGCCGATAGTGCTGTCTGGTCCATTCGCGCCGCCCCGTGCATCGGGCGTGGCGGCGCCGTTCTCTTCCCACTCATGAAACTCCGCACCCGCATTCTTTTCCTGTGTCTGGCCGCGTTGATCGGCATGGTGGTCCTGGCAACGGTGTCCTTGACGACGCTGCGCCAGACGATGATGAAGGAGCGCACCGCGCAGCTGTCCACGCTGGTGGTGCTGGCCCAGGCCGCGCTCGAGAAGCTGCACGAGCAGGAGCTCGCCGGCAAGCTGACCCGCGAGGAGGCACAGCGCCAGGGCAAGCTGATCATCGGCAGCTTCCGCAAGGACGAGCTCTACTTCTTCGTCCGCGGCTACAGCGATGACGTCAACCTGGTGCATCCCAATCCGAAGCGCGTCGGCATCGTCGACGCCAAGGGCGGCAAGGAGGCCGGCGTGCGCTATCGCGCCGCGCTGGAAGGCCGCAAGGTCGGCACCGTGATCGCACCGGGGACGCGGCCCAACACCAAGGACGAGGTCGAGAAGCTCTACGCGGTGACCCGCTTCGAGCCCTGGGACTGGATCGTCGGCTTCGGCGACTACATCGACGACATCGACAAGGCCTTCTGGCGCAGCGCCGCGGTGCTGCTGTCGATCGGCCTGGCGCTGATGGCGGTGGTCGGCCTGCTGGGCTGGCGCCTGGCGACCAGCATCTACCGCCAGCTGGGCGGCGAGCCGGCCTATGCCTCGGAGATCGTCCACCGCATCGGTGCGGCGACCTGAACGTGGCGGTGGACCTGCGCGGCGCGCATGCCGACAGCCTGCTGGTGGCGATGGACCGCATGCAGCGCAGCCTGTCGACCACCGTCGGCCAGATCCGCGGCGCGACCGACACCATCGCCAGTGCCGCGGGGGAGATCGCCTCGGGCAACCGCGACCTGTCCTCGCGCACCGAGGCGCAGGCCAGCGCGCTGGAAGAGACGGCGGCGTCGATGGAGGAACTGACCGCCACCGTCAAGCAGAGCGCCGACAACGCCCGGCAGGCCAACCAGCTGGCGATGTCCGCGTCCGATTTCGCGGTGCAGGGCGGCCAGGTGGTCGACGAGGTGGTGGCCACGATGGCGTCCATCAGCGGCTCGTCCAACAAGATCGTCGACATCATCGGCGTCATCGACGGCATCGCCTTCCAGACCAACATCCTGGCGCTGAACGCAGCGGTGGAGGCGGCCCGCGCCGGGGAGCAGGGACGTGGCTTCGCGGTGGTGGCCTCGGAGGTGCGCACGCTGGCGCAGCGCAGCGCGACGGCGGCCAAGGAGATCAAGTCGCTGATCGGCGACTCGGTGCAGAAGGTCGAGGCCGGCAGCGCACTGGTGAGCCAGGCCGGCGCGACCATGTCGCGGATCGTGGGCAGCGTGAAGCGGGTCACCGACATCGTCGGCGAGATCTCCAGCGCCAGCCAGGAGCAGACCGCCGGCATCGAGCAGATCAATCAGGCCATCGCGCAGATGGACCAGGCGACGCAGCAGAACGCGGCGCTGGTCGAGCAGGCCTCGGCCGCGGCCGAGTCGCTCGAGCAGCAGTCGCAGGCGCTGGTGACGGCGGTGGGCGCGTTCTCCTGAACGCCTGAACGCGCCCGGGCGAGCGAGGCGGTCGGCGGGGCACCGCTACGATGCGGGCCCCGATGTCCTCGTTGCCGCACCGATGCCCGCGCTCGTTCCCACTCCCACCGCCTTCATGCTCGACCTCGACGGCACGCTCGTCGACACGCTGGGCGACTTCGTCGCCGTGCTCAACCGCGTGATGGCCGACATGGCGCTGCCCGAGGTCTCGCGCGCTTTCGTCGAGCACACCATCGGGCAGGGCAGCGAGCACCTGATCCGCAGCGTGCTCGCCGAGGCGGGCGCGCCGCCGCAGCGCTACGAGGAGGCCTGGACGCTGTACCAGCGCCATTACGAGGTGCTCAACGGCGAGCACGCCGATGTGTTTCCCGGCGTCGTCGAGGGACTGGACGCGCTCAAGGCGCTCGGCCTGCCGATGGCCTGCCTGACCAACAAGCCGGCCGCCTTCGCCCGCGAGCTGCTCCGGCGCAAGGGCCTGGCCCACTACTTCGACCGCGTCTTCGGCGGCGACGACTTCGAGCGCAAGAAGCCCGATCCGCTGCCGCTGCTCAAGACCTGCGAGGCGCTGGGCAGCGCGCCGGCCACGACCTGGATGATCGGCGACTCCAGCAACGACGCCCGCGCCGCCCACGCGGCCGGCTGCCCGATCGCGCTGGTCAGCTACGGCTACAACCACGGCGAGCCGATCCGCGGCGTGCCCGCGGATCGCTACCTGGACCGGCTGGACGAGCTGCTCGGCTGAGCGCTCGCGGAGCGCCGCGAGCTCAGCGGTTGCTGCCCGCGGCGTTGCGGCTGCTCGTCGCGGCAGGCTTGGCGCCGCCCAGCAGCGCCACCTTCAGGTCGGAATCGGCCGGCGACTTGCCCAGCCAGATCTTCAGCAGCATGTGGAAGAAGTCCTCGCCCTTGATCGGCTCGCCGGGAATCAGCTGGCCGTTGACGAAGACCACGGTGCCGGTGCCGGGGATGTAGTCCACACCGAAGCTCTCTCCGGTCTTGAGCTTCTTCTTCTGCACGAAGATCTCCGACATGCGCAGCACGCCGCTGATGGAGCGGCCGAATTCCTCGCGCGTGGCGTTCTGCTCCATGCCCTTGGTGAAGAGCTTGCCCAGCTCCTCGCCATCGATGTCGCGCAGCATCTGGATGTGGATGCGCTTGGGACCGTTGTTGGCCAGCACGGCCTCCGGCGTGGTGGCCTTCGCGTTCAGGTACAGGCCGGCGGTGTAGACCTTGAAGATCGCCTTGTAGCGGATCCCCGCGCCGTTGAGCTGCAGC
>NZ_VOSR01000446.1:0-7593 GCF_007997345.1 Mitsuaria sp. TWR114 | reverse complement strand
CTCGCCGAGCTGCGCCATCGCGATGCCGCGCAGTGCGAGCGCGGACGGGTCCTCGCGCAAGGCCACCCGCTGCAGCGCGCCGAGCGCATCCCCGGCGGCGAGACAGCGCGCGGCTGCGTTGATCAGGGCGTCCATGGGCGCGGAGCTTAAGCGCGCCGGCGCATACACTCCGGCCCCATGGAACTCAAGATCGTCGTCTACTCCAAGTCCGCCTGCCCGCAATGCGACACGGCGAAGATGCTGCTCAAGTCGCGCGGGATGGCATTCCAGGAAATCCTGATCGACGACGAGGCCGAGCGCATGGCCTTCTACGAGAAGTGCGGCCCGTCGGTGCGGCAGATGCCGCAGGTCTTCATCAACGACCAGCGCGTCGGCGGTGTCACCGGCCTGCAGGCGGCGCTGAAGCAGCTCGGCCGCTGAGCGCGTCGCGCCAGCGCTGAAACACGACGACGGGCCAGAGGCCCGTCGTCATCGGGGTTCCCGCCCCGCGGTCACTTCGCCGGCGCGATGCCGAGCAGGCCGTCGCGCGTGCTGCCGCGCACCTTCGGGCCGATCCAGACCTTCATCATCATCGGGAAGAAGCTCTCGCCCTGGATGGTGTCGCCGACCTTCTGGCCGTTGACGTTGAACTCGGTGGTCTGCTTCGCCGGGTCGTAGTCGATCGTGACCAGATCGCCCTTGAGCAGCTTGGCGCGATTGCCGAAGACCACGCCCAGCTGCGAGGTCTGGATGATGTTCTTCGCGAACTCGTCCGCCGCGTTCTGGCGGATGCGGTCGAGCATCGCGTTGGCCAGGTCGCGCGAGGACACGTCCCGCATCATGTAGAAGGTGATGCGCTTGGCCCCCTTCTCGGCCACCGCCGCTTCCATCGTGGTCTGCTTGCGCGGCAGGTAGAAGGCCACCGCCGTCGACCGCGTCGACAGGATGCTCGACGTGGCCGCGCCGTTGAGCTGCAGCACCTGGTTGTGCAGCGTGGCCGTGTCCTGGAACTTGTAGCCCTCCACCTCGACCTCCGCGGCGGCGGCCCAGGTCGATGCCGCGATCAGGCCGATGAACAGGGCGTTCCGGGCGGAACGGGCAAGAGCGGTACGAAGCATGGGAAGTCTCCTCCAGGCGTGGCGCGTCGTGTTGTCAGGGGAATCCGCGAGCCGGCCGGACGCGGTGGCGAAAGGGGCCCGCACTCGGGGCGTCGCGAGTTTGAGCCGATGGTGACGGCGATCGCGGGCGCTGTGCGGACCGGATTAAAGCGCGCGGCGGTGTGGCGCGTCAGCCCCGGAAACTGGGGCCGTGCCTCTAATCCGATGGTCCACGTGACGTTTGGCACGCGAGCCGCCGGCATCCGCTGGCACGATGCGCGCCGCTTCATCGACGCCGCCACGCGCGGGCACGGCACCAGTCGCAGTCCGCCTGCAGACCGGTGGTTCGACACGATGCAGGCGCCCGAACACCGCAGACCTTATTCCAAGCACCCCGGAGGGATCCCCGTGTCCATCGACCGTCTTTGCCTGATGCCGCGCGCGCTCGTCGCCGTGGCCGTCGCCTCGCTCGCCGCCGCGGGCACCGCCCACGCCACCGAGAACAGCCAGGTGCGTGCCCTGCTGGGCGCGCCGTCGTACGAGATCTCGACGCCGCAGTTCCCCGGTCTCTATGCGCAGTTCTGGTACCAGCACTACGAGGCCGACAAGCTGCGCGACGCCGATGGCAAGACGCCGACCCAGGCGCTGACGATCCCGGGTGTCGGCACGCTGCCGCTGACGGTGAACGGCTCGATCAAGGCCGACGTCTTCGTGCCGCGACTGACCTGGGTCACCGAGAAGATCGTGATGGACGGCCGCCTGGGCTTCTCCGCCGCCTTCCCGCTGGTCCGCCAGACCAATGACTTCACGCTGACCACGGTGCTGCCGGCCGGCGTGCCGGCCAATGTCGCCGCGGCCGTCAACCAGCAGCTGGCCGCCGCGGGCGGCGCGCTGTCGGGCAAGCGCAGCGGCATGGCTGATCCGGAGCTGGCGGCCTACCTCGACTGGCAGCAGGACGAATCGCGCGTGGCGCTGGGCATCGCGTTCAACCCGCCGATGGGCTCTTACGACGCGGACCGTCCGGTCAATCCGGGCGCCGGCAAGTACTGGACCTTCAAGCCCCTGCTGGTGGCCTCGCGCGTGTGGGAGAACGGCTTCGCCGTCGGCCTGCGCGCGACCTACTCCTTCAACACCCGCAACGACGACACCGGCGTGCGCTCCGGCCAGTACCTGCATGCGGACTGGTCCGGCACCTACCAGCTGAACGACCAGTGGAAGTTCGGCGTGCAGGGCTACGTGCTCAAGCAGTTCACCGCCGACCGCGGCGGCGACGCCGGCGCCAACAAGGTCCAGGCGCTGTCCGCCGGCCCGCTGATCGCCTACCTGGCGGAAAGCGGCGACTGGGGCGTCGACTTCAAGGTGATGAAGGAGTTCTCGGTGCGCAATCGCCCCGAGGGCACGGTCACCTGGCTGCGACTGAACTACCGGCTGAACTGAGCGCCGATCCGGGCCCTGCGCCGCGCGGGGCTCAGAAGTCGTAGACGTGCTCGACCGTGTCGCCGGCCCTGGCGGCGCGGCGCAGTTCATCGGCGAGTCCTGCGACCGGCACCGCGATCACGGCGCGTTTGAGGCCGGGCCGGGTGAGGATCGGTTGCTCGAACAGCAGGCGGCTGCCAACGGGACGCCATGCCTGCGACACCAGTTCGCTGACGACGATCTCGCCGTCGTTGCCGGCGATGCTCAGAAAATCCACATCGCGCGCGGCGAGCCAGCGGCTGTAGGCAGTGAATCCCTCATAACGAGGGATGGTGGCGAGGACCGGCGCGCTCGCCGATGCGGTGTGCGCCGCAGCCGGATGCAGGACCGAGAAGTCTGGATGCGCGGCCACGTCGGCCGCATCCTTCGGTGCTCGGCTCAACCAGACGGCGGTGACCGGTTTGGGCGCCTCGTAGAGGGACTGGGTCCCCATCTTGATCAGGCGCGCGTAGCCTTCCTTGATCAGCAGCTCCGTGGTCAGAAGGTAGCGCCGTTCCCATTTGCGAGCGAGGTTCGGGCCTGACATCGGCACGTCGTGCCACAGCGCGCGTAGCTGCGAGGCGAAGTCGAACTTGTACCAGGGCTCGACACGAATGAAGTCCACATAGGCCTGCGCGTAACGTGCCGCGAAGTCTTCCTCCGCCACGCGACCGTCGCCCCGCAGCCCCTCGGCCAGACGGCCGATCGTGCGCTCGTAGGCGCCCTTGAGCGCGTACTCGATCGACGTGCTGACTCCGATGACCATCACCATCAGGTGATAGCCGCCATTGAACGGGTAGCGCTCGATCTCCGAGTTGATCGCCGCATAGGACTGCCAGAACTGGCCCACGTGCGCGTACAGCGGGAAGCGACTCGGCGCGCTGTTGGCGCCCAGCCAGGCAGCGTACTCGGCCGGGCTGTGCACCAGGAACCATTCGGGGAAGGTCAGGAAGGTCTGATCCGGCGTCCGGCGGTGCTCGATGGGTGTCTCGGGGACGGCCGCCACGCTCGCGGCCAGCGCCAGTGCGGCCGCGCACAGCAGTGTTCGGCCGGCCCGCCGCAAGGCGGTGAATCGGGCGGGATTCATGCGGAGGCTCCTGCGGGCTTGAGGAAGCAGAACAGCGTGTTGAGCGTCGGGTCGTTGGCCTGCAGCACGCGATGGCCGCTGTCTTCGAAGCCCGCTTCGCGCAGGCGGTCGACCCAGTCTTGCGCCGAGGCGAAGTGGCGCCGTTCCGCCACGTTGCTTTCCCATGTCTCGCCCAGGCCGGCGTTGAACACGGTATGCGCGAGCGACACTAGCGCGCCCAGACCGGGATCCCGCACATCATGGTCCCGCACGATGAAGGCGCCACCGGGCCTGAGCACGCGGTGAACCGATCGCAGGAAGGGCATCAGCGTGTCGGGCGTCATGTGATGCAGGCCGATGAAGCAGGTCACCAGGCCGATGCTGCCCGAGGCGATCTCGGCGGACAGCGGTGCGTAGTCGTCCAGGGCGAAGTGGCGTCCCGGACGAGCGAAGCGGCCGCGCTCGACGATGTCGACCGGCGATCGGCTCTGCGGCTTCTCTTCGACGAACACCAACTCGCCGCGCAACCGCAGTGCCTTGGCCAGGCCACCGTGATAGCGGCCCTTGGAGCCGATCTCCAGGTAGCCGTCGAACTCGCGGTCGGCCAGCACTTCCAGGGTCTGACTCGTCATCTCCGCCTTCTGCTTGAACAGCGCCGGCAGCGCGTAGCGCAGCTCGGCCGCCGCCGGCTTGATCGATGGCAGGCGGCGCTGGATGTCGCGGTAGATGCTCTCCTCGTCGCGGTGACGCGCGGTGGCCTCCGCGATCAGGTGATGGAAGCGATCCTCCGGCGCCGTGTGGAAGACGTTCTGCAGGAACAGATAGAAGGCGTCGGACAACCGTGTGTCGCCGAAGACGCGATGGAACTCGGTGGTGCCGCCATCGCCGGCGCGCTCCGGTGCACAGCCGGAGCGCGGGCAGTACTTGTCCCACAGCGCATTGGTGAAGCGCCCGTGCGGGTCCAGCTGCTGCTTGAGCGCGAACAGCGCCTGCGCGCCCGGATAGGCCCGGTGGAACTGCTCGTGCGTCGCATGGGGCTGGTAGGGCAGGTAATAGGCACCGCCCACCGACAGCACCGCGTCGATCAGCTCGCGCGTCCACACCGCGACACGGCGGCGGGCGTTCTCGCGCGTGCGCTGCTTGTGATACAGGACGAAGGCGAAGGTCTCGGCCGGTGCCCACGCGAGCATCGTGTCCGGGTCCGGCATCGCATGCCGGATCGAGATGTTGAGTGCGTTGACGCGATGCCGGCGCAGGATCTCCGCCATCTTCGGCACGAAGTCCATCAGCCGCTGCACGGGCACGAAGTACTCCTGCAGCACGTAGGTGCGATGCATCCGCGACGGCGGCTCCAGTTCGGCCACGTCGTAGCCGGCCTCGTAGTTGCGCCAGTGAACCTTGCCGCGCAGGTACAGCAACGGATCAATCAGCTTCTCCCGGCGCTCCTTGCCGAGCGGGGTCTCGGACATCGACCAGAGGAAATAGCGATGGAGCGGGTATGAGCCTCGCGGCGTCTGCAGCCGCTCGCGCACGGTGGCGGGCTTGTCGGTCTCGCTCCAGGTGACGGCGCGCAGCGTGGTGTAGTGCGGGCCGTACAGATCAGCGTTGTGGAAGACCGCTGCCGGGTTGTCGCGCACCTGGTCCTTGAAGAAGGACCAGTATTCCGACAGCGGCATGACCGCGTCGCGGCGCTCGACGCGCAGGTTCTGGTCGAGGTCCAGCTCGACCTCGACGATCACGCCCAGCGCGCCGTAGCCGCCAATGGCGCCGCGGAAGATTTCCGCGTTCGACTCGCGGGTGGCCTCGATGTCGCTGCCGTCGTGCAGGACGACGCGGATCGCGCGCACCGACAGCACCAGCGGACCGAGCCCGACGTAGCGCCCATGGCAATTGACGCTGAGCGCTCCGCCGACCGTGAAGTTGGCGTAGGTCTGCATGATCTTCACCGACAACCCGTGCGGGTCGATGAAGCGCTGGATGTCGCACCAGCGCGCGCCGGCCTGGACGCGCAGGGTGCGAGCCGTCGGCGAGAACGCGACCACGCGGTTCAGCGTCCGCATGTCGATGTGCAGGCTGCCGGGGCTGGCCGTCTGCCCGCCCATGCTGAAGCGGCCGCCGCCGATCGAGGCCGGGCCGCTGGTGCGGCGCAGCGCTTCCTGGACCTCCTCGACCGACTCCGGCGCGACGATGGCCATG
Organism: Mitsuaria sp. TWR114; assembly: GCF_007997345.1. Taxonomy (NCBI): domain Bacteria; kingdom Pseudomonadati; phylum Pseudomonadota; class Betaproteobacteria; order Burkholderiales; family Sphaerotilaceae; genus Roseateles; species Mitsuaria sp. TWR114. The sequence goes on along the minus strand of NZ_VOSR01000446.1, from coordinate 1,800 downwards.
ACGCGCACTGGGTTCAGGCCGGTGACGTCGTTGACGATGTGATGGGAGCTGGCGGTCATGGCTGGCGAGGGGAGACGGTCAGATAGTCATCAGGCGCGGTTGCTTGGAAGCGCGCGGCGGCGGGGGACGATCCGCGCAGGCCGCATTCGACGCACAAGGCCAGCGGCCCGAGCACCGGCACCGCGGCGGCGAGCAGCCACCAGGCGGAGCGCCCGCGATCATGAAGGCGCCGTCCCCAGATCGAGACCATCAAAAGCGTGGCGATGAGCGCCGCCGGCCAGCCGAGTGCCGTGTCAGTGACCGTGATCGCGACCCACAGTGCCAGTGGCACGAGCGAGCACTGGCGCAGCCAGAATCCCCCGCGCGTCAGCGTGCCGGCGGTCGAGAACTCCCGGATCGCCGCATTGTTCTTGGACATGGCCCATTCCTCTTCCAGGCGCGCATCATGCCGCACGGCATGCGTGTGGTGATGCGCCGCCGCGTCACCGGACCCGCCTGTCCAAGGGGGCGCTCAACGCTCGTAGAGCTCGAGCGGCAACCCGTCCGGGTCGGCGAAGAAGGTGAAGCGCTTGCCGGTGAGCTCGTCGACGCGCACCGCCTCGACGCTCACGCCGCGCGCCTCGAGCTCGGCCTTGCCGCGCTCGACGTCGTCCACCTCGAAGGCCAGATGGCGCAGGCCCTGCGCCTCCGGATAGGACGGCCGCGGCGGCGCGCCGGGAAAGCTGAACAGCTCGATCTGCGAGCCGTCCGGCAGCGCCAGGTCCAGCTTGTGGGAGCGCCGCGCCTCGCGGTAGGTCTCCGCGATCACGCGCAGGCCCAGGACCTCGGTGTAGAAGCGGCGCGAGCGCTCGTAGTCGGCGCAGATGATCGCGGCATGGTGGATGCGCAGCAGCATGGGTCGGCTCATCGCGGATCGGCGCTCGCGACCCTGTCGCGGGAACCGGCGACGAAGCGGTAGTCCACCGCCGGCGTCGCGGGGGCGTCGCCGGCCTCCAGCGCGTAGGCGTGCAGGTGCACGGATTCTCCACTGGCATCGAACTGGCAGTGGCCCGCGAAGCGCGCGCCCTTGGCAACCCGGCGCTCGACGTCGTCCGCGTCGTCATGCACCTCGGCATTGATCCACACGTAGTCCAGCCCGTTCGGGCCGCGCTCGATCGAGGTCGAACGCACCGGCTGCCCATGCAGCATCGGCCGCAGCAGCGCGATGCAGCGATCGTGCTGGGTGGCTTCATGGGCGCTCATCGCCGGCTTGCCCGGGACGCGGTCAGCGCCGCAGGCGCTCAGCAGGGCGCCCAGGACTGCCACCGCGATCGCGGCGCGGACCGCGGTCGCAGGGCGCTGGATCGAGGAAAGGTCAGTCACGGCAACTCCTGGTTCGCCTCGCAGGGCGAAGTCGACAGCCTAGCCCTGTCACGTCAAGCGCGTGTGAATGGGGTTTATGCGCGCGATGCGCACCGCCCCGGATCTCGGGGACGACGGAACTCACCCCCGACAGCGCCGGTCCCATCGGCGATGTGCGACGGGTCCTGTGTCCACATGCGTCAGTTCTGACATCGCGATTTACCGCCGCGTAAATCCGCGCGCCGGTCGCTGATGCATGATGCGCGGCACCGTTGACGCCACCGGCCCGCGCCCCTCGCGCCGGCGGCCGTCCCCGTTCCGTCCCGTCTGTCCGCTTGCCGATGACCCGACTCCCGTCTCCGGGGCCACGATCCGCCCGCCCGTCTGCCTCACGCCGTCCTTCATCCCGCTCTCCGTCCCTGGCGCCGATCGCCGTGCTGGCCGCCGCGCTGATGCTGG
>NZ_VOSR01000445.1:0-1089 GCF_007997345.1 Mitsuaria sp. TWR114 | reverse complement strand
CAGCGCGCGCAGCGCCGGGTCCTCCCGCTGGATGAAGTCCCGCAGCGTCGCCGGCAAGGCGTCGTCGGGCGCGCGCGTCCCGCCGACGCTGGCGTAATACGCCGCCAACGGATGCGGATCGCCCGCGAGGATCCGCTCATGCAGCGCCGCCAGTAGCAGCACGGGCAGGCGCTGCGTCGGCGGCGCCTCCAGGAGCAGGCCCATCAGCGCGGCATCGCCGCCGATGACCGCCGCGAGGGCGCGGTACAGCGGGTCATCCTGGCCGTCGATCTCGGCGAAACGGGCGAAGTGGTGGGCGATGCGCCCGAGTGCGTCTTCCATGGCGATGGACTCCAGGCCGTCGTGCGCGGCCAGAATGTCGGCCGTCCGACAAATCCGCGTTGCCGGATCGGTCCGGTCGCGGCCGGCCTTCCCGGACGCTGAGGCCGCTCAGCCGCCCAGCGCCGCCTCGATCTCGCCGCGGATCGCCGCCGGCGCGTCGTTCGGCGCGAAGCGCTTGAGCACCTGCCCATCGCGCCCGACCAGGAACTTGGTGAAGTTCCACTTGATGCCCTGCGTCCCCAGGATCCCGGGCTTCTCGCCCTTGAGCCACTGCCACAGCGGATGCGCCTCACCGCCGTTGACCTTGACCTTGGCCATCATCGGGAAGCTGACCCCATAGTTCAGCTGGCAGAACGAGGCGATCTCCTCATTGCTGCCGGGGTCCTGGCCGCCGAACTCGTTGCTCGGGAATCCGACGATCACCAGCCCGCGGGCCTGGTAGTCGCGCCACAGGTCCTCCAGGCCCTTGAATTGCGGGGTGAAACCGCATTCGCTGGCGGTGTTGACGATCAGCAGCACGCGGCCGCGGTACTGCGACAGCGCGACCGGCTCACCAGCGATGCTGACGGCGTCGAAGTCGAAGGCAGTCTTGCCATTGGCGCTCATGGGGGACCTCCTCGTTGGGGCCGGGTGGGCCGGGGTGCATCCTAGCGCGGCGCGGCGGATCAGGCGCGGTGGCGCTCCAGGGCTGCCAGCATCGCCGCGCCCAGGATCGCCGCACCGCCCAGCGCCGTCTTGCCGTCCAGCGTGCCGCCGCCCAGCAGCAGC
>NZ_VOSR01000444.1:0-3402 GCF_007997345.1 Mitsuaria sp. TWR114 | reverse complement strand
GGCGCCGGCGTGCCCATCCTGAAGGCGCTGCAGGCGGCGGCGGAGACGCTGTCCAACCAGGCGATGCGCGCCGACGCGCTGGACGCGCTGGCGCAGGTCCGCGAGGGCGCGCCGCTGGGCGCGGCGCTCGCCGGCAAGAAGCGCTTCCCGGGGCTGCTGTCGATGTTCGCGCGCCTGGGCGAGCAGACCGGCCAGCTGCCCGACATGCTGCAGCGCGCCGCGCGCCAGCTCGGCAACGAGGTCAAGCGCCGCGCGATGACGCTGGCCACGCTGCTGGAGCCGCTGCTGATCGTGGCCATGGGCGGCGTGGTCATGCTGATCGTGCTGTCGGTGCTGCTGCCGATCATGGACATGAACAAGCTGGCGGCGCAGTAGCCGGGCGCGGCGCGGCGCTTCGTCCGGCGGCAAGCAGCGGCTTCGGCTGCTTCGGCTGCTTCGGCTGCTTTGCTGCCTTGCTGCGTTGACCGCGTCGGCCGCTTCCGACCGCTTCCGACCGCTAACGGACGAACGGCCGGACCGGCTCGGCCGCCGGGACCGCCGCCGTGTCGATCACCTGATCGACGAGGTCGGCGAATCGACCCAGCGGGCACCCCGAAGCGCCGCCACACCCGGGTACCGCCACCGGCTTCACGGCCATGTCGCCCGGCGCATCGAAGCGGCCGCGGCGCAGCGCGCTCAAGGTCGGCATCGCGATGCTCAGCCGCACCTCGGCCCTGGCCGCCCCGGCGACAAGATCGAAGACCAGCGCGCCGCCTGGCGGATAGTCATCCGGCCGTGCCGGGTCATGCCAGTCCAGGCCCAGCAACCCGGCCACCGCCGCCAGGTTGGTGTCGTGCCCGACCAGGAATACCGTGCCGGCGCCCGCCGCCTGCGCATCGCCCGCGAGCGGTCGCGCGTTGCCCGCGCGCAGCGCCGCGGAGATCCGCGCCAGCAGATCGGAGGCGCGCCGCCGCGCCGCGACCGGATCGTCCTTCCACTGCTGCGCGAACGCCGCGTTGTGCAGTTCAACGATCCGACCGATGCCGGACTCGTCCAGGCGCCCCCAGGCTGGCGCTGGCAGGCCCTCGACGTACTCCAGCATCAGGTTCTCCGCCAGCGTCCCCATCGGCTTGCGTGGATCCGCCTGGTCGACCAGCAGTTGGTGCCCCGACGCGCGGGCCGCTTGCCGATCCGCTTCGCGAGCGCCGCCGATGAGCACGGCCTGGAGTTCGTCCAGCCCGTCCTTGGGAATGCGGTCCCGGCGCTTGACCGCGTCGGGGGAGACCTCCTCGTCCGACCCGGCGCTGCCCTGGAAGAGCGGATCGTGCTGCCCCGCCGGCAGGCCGAAGTGGCCAGCCTCCGGGCAACCGGGCAGCAGCCCCTCCATCAGCGCCTTCGCGCTCGCGTGGTTCCTGGGCGTGCTGTCCGAAATCACGAGCAACGGCGCCCCGGCACCGGCCGATGCCGGACATCTCGCCGCGGGCCGATCGAAGCCGAGCTCGGTTCGCCACCAGCCGCCCAAGGCCTTCATCGCCGCGATGCCATGCGGCGTCAGTTGTCCCGGCGCGACCGGCCACCGCGCCCAGGGCTCGGTGGCGAAGGGCGCGAGCGCCTCGGGCGACTTCGTCGGCGAGCGCACGCCGTGCCGCATCAGCACGATGCGCAGCGCCGACGTCTGCCCGGTCCGCGAGGCCGGCGTTCCGGCGTCCTGCGCCGGAGACTGCGCCCGCGCCGCCGGCGTCGTCAGCATCAAGGCCGCCACCGCGGCGGCGACCGCGCTCGCGACGCGCGCGCCCATCAGAACTTCACCGCCATGTCGACGAACGCGCCCCGGCCCGGCAGGCCGAAGTACAGCGGCGCGCCGCCCACCGACTGGTTGCCGGCGAACGCGGTGAGCTTCCTCGCGTTGAACAGGTTGTTGACGTCGAGGCTGACGGAGAAGCCCTTCGTGCCCCAGGGCCCCTGGTCCGCGCGATAGCCGAGCGCGGCGTCCACGCTGCTGTAGCCCCCCAGGCGCTGGCTGTTGGCGAAGACGGTGTTGCCCTTGGCATCGGTCGTGTTGTCGACGCCGTATTGCGCGCCGACCATCTTGGTCATCAGCGAACCGAACAGCCCTTGCTTGTCGCCGTAGATCAGGCCGATGGCCGCGGTCGCCCGCGGCGTGCCAGCGACCCGCACCGACCCGCCCTTGTAGGTCGCGTGGTTGAGGCTGGCGTTGGCGTACAGGCTGAGCTGGCGCGTGAAGGCATAGGTGCCCTCGACCTCGATGCCCTTGTAGACCGCGCCGCCCGCGTTGACGTACACGCTCTCGCTGCCCGCGCCGCTGTCGATCGTGGTCTGGCTGATGTAGTTGCCGAAGTCGACGCGATAGACGTCGGCGCCGAAGTTGAACTCGCGCGTCGCATAGGCGGTGCCCAGCTGGTAGTTCGTCGTCAGCTCCGGATCCAACCCGCGCGCGCCGTTGAGCTGGATCACGTTGACCGGCGGCGCCAGGAAGCCCTTGGCGACCTGCGCGTAGGCGGACCAGTCGTGGCTCAGCTGGTCGTGCACGCTGATCGAGGGCAGCCAGGCGTCATAGGTCGCGCTGGCCTTGAGCGGCGCCGGCGGCGTCGACTTGTTGAGCTCGGCATCGATGCCGCGGCGCACGCTCGAATAGCGCAGGCCCGGGCTCACGGTCACGCCCTCGGCCGCCTTCCAGTCGTACTGCACGTAGGGCTGGAAGGTGTCCGTCGTGTCCTTCAGCCGGTAGTTGTCGGCATAGCCGTACTTCGTGCCGGTGGCCGTGCCCGTGGTGAAGTCGACCGGCGTCTGCCAGCGCGCGTCGTCGTTGCGCTCCACCCAGGCGCCGAGCTGTAAGCGCCCCGGCCCCGCTTCGCGCGCCAGGCGCAGCACGTCGCCATAGGCATGGAAGCCGTTGTCGGCCCGCTTGCCGGGGACGTCGGTCGCGACCTTGGTGGTCTTCTTTCCGGCCGCGTCGTAGAACTGCACGCCGTTGTGGGACGGATCGGTGTCGGTGGGATCGCTGGTCTTGTCCGACGCGTGGTCGAAGTCGTTGAAGTAGACCTTGTTGTCGACCGTCCAGCCGCCCAGCGTCGAGGTCACGCCGAGGTAGGTGAAGCTGGACCGGTAGCTCGCGCCGTTGTAGCCGGCATAGGTCTGCAGCGACGGGTCGTCGCCCAGGCCGAAGCGCCAGCCGTGCTGCGCGATCTGGTCGAGCGTCGCGCCTTGCACCGTGTTCTGGCGTTCGCGGTTGACGCTGGTGACGAAGGTCAAGGTCGTGTCGTCGCCCAGCGCGCTGACGGTCTTCAGGAACAGGTGCTTGCGGTCATCGCGCGTGTGCGACAGGAAGGTGTCGCTGGACTCCTTGGAGACCTCCGCGAAGACGCCGGTATCGCCGAAGTTGTGGTCCACCGACAGCCCGGC
>NZ_VOSR01000443.1:0-7254 GCF_007997345.1 Mitsuaria sp. TWR114 | reverse complement strand
AGCCTCGTTTCCCGCTCCAAAAATCTCGAAAAGGGAAGCCTCCGCGGCTTCCCTTTTTTCTTGCCCGGTGGCCCCGATAATGCCCGGTCACTACGACATGGAACTCCGCTCGGAGCCGCCGTGGCCTGGATGGTGAAATCGGTAGACACAGCGGACTTAAAATCCGCCGCCCTCAACCGGCGTACGGGTTCGAGTCCCGTTCCAGGCACCACGCGCATGGCAACCGGCGGTCGCATCGCATGGGCATGTTTGCGCAGGAACTGTTGAACCCGGGCGTCCGCAAACGCGAGGTCCTTGGCTGGTCGATGTACGACTTCGCCAACTCGGGCTACACGACCGTTGTCCTGACCGCCGTCTACAACGCCTATTTCGTCGGCGTGATCGCCCGGGGCCAGCCGTCGGCGACGCTGCTCTGGACCGTGCTGATCGCGATTTCCAGCTTCCTGGTGATGGTGACGATGCCCGGGCTGGGCGCCTGGGCCGACGCGCACGGCGCGAAGAAGAAGCTGCTTGGCTTCTGCACCGGCGCTTGCGTGCTCTCGACAGCGGCGCTCGCGGTGTTCGGGCCCGATCAACTGTGGTGGGCGGCGGTCGCCGTCGTGGTCTCCAATGTCTTCTTTTCCTATGGCGAATCGCTGATCGCGGCGTTCCTGCCCGAGCTCGCGAGACGCGACGCGCTGGGCCGCGTGTCCGGCTGGGGCTGGGCCTTCGGTTATCTGGGCGGCATGCTCGCGCTGGGGCTGTGCCTGGGTTATGTGCTGAGCGCTCAAGCGCGCGGCGACACCGCCAGTCACTTCGTGCCGGTCACGATGCTCATCACTGCGGGCCTCTATCTGCTGGCCGCGCTGCCCACCTTCCTGCTGCTGCGCGAGCGCGCCGATCCGTGCGCGACACGCCGGGCCGCGCGCATGGGTTCCGGCCTCTCGCAGCTGTGGGCGTCGTGGCAGCGCGCCCGTGCCTATCCGGACTTCCTGCGCCTGCTGGCCTGCGGCACCAGCTACCAGGCCGGCATCGCCGTCGTCATCGCGCTGGCCGCCGTCTACGCCGAGCAGGCGCTCGGCTTCACCCAGGCGCAGACGATGACCCTGGTGTTCCTGGTCAACATCGCTTCGGCTGTCGGCGCGTTCGTGTTCGGTTATTACGAGGACCGCATCGGCCATCAGCCGGCGCTCGCGATCACGCTCGTCGGCTGGATGATCATGGCGCTGCTGGCCTTCCTGGCGACCACCGCCTGGCTGTTCTGGATCGCCGCGGTGATCGCGGGCCTGTGCATGGGATCGAGCCAGTCCTGCGGCCGCGCCCTGGCCGGCGCACTCGCGCCGCATGACCGGCTGGCCGAATTCTTCGGCCTGTGGACCTTCGCCACGCGACTGGCCGCGATCATCGGGCCGCTGACCTACGGCGCGGTCACCGTGCTGACGGCGGGCAACCACCGGCTCGCGATCCTGTCCACCGGGGTGTTCTTCGTGCTGGGCTACTGGCTGCTGCGGCGCGTGGACATGACGAGAGGCCTCTCGCGCGCACTGGTCTGAGCACCTCGACGGCGCCCGGCTTCAAGCCGTGGCGCGCGCGGCGACGATGTCACGCCAGCCCAGCGCCTCGCGGGCCAGATGCTGCAGCGGCGCGGGATCGCCGTGCTCTCGAGCACCACGCACCCCGTCCCCGTCGATGCCAGCCCCAGTCCTTCCCAGACCCGACGGGCCTGGCGCGCGACCGCGTCTTCGATGTTGAGCAAGCGCACCTCCTCGCCCAGCGCCGCCTGGATGCGCGACTGCACGAGCGGATAGTGCGTGCAGCCGAGCAGCACCGTGTCGACGCCGGCCGCGCGCAGCGGCGCGCAGAAGCGCTCGATCAGCGCACCGAGTGCGTCGCTGCCCAGGTCGCCTTGCTCGATCAGGGTGACCAGGCCCGGACAGGGCTGGCTGATGAGCTCGACGTCGCCCGCATGCGCGGCGACCAGCTGCTCGAAGCGTCGACTCGCGATCGTGGCGGTCGTTGCCATCACGCCGATGCGGCCGTTGCGGGTCGCCGCGACGGCGGGCTTCACGCCCGGTTCGATGCCGACGACCGGCCAGTCGGGCCAGCGGTCCCGCATCGCCTGCACCGCGTGCGCGGTGGCGGTGTTGCAGGCCACGACCGCCATCCGCGCGCCGACCTCGCGCAGGCGTTCGGCCACGCGCACGCTGCGATCGACGATGTATTCGCTGCTGCGGTCGCCGTAAGGCGCGTGCGCGGTGTCGGCGAGGTAGTGCAGCGGCACCTCGGGCAGCTGCTCCCGCAGCGCCTTCAGCACCGTCAACCCGCCCACGCCGGAATCGAAGACCCCGATGCAGGGGACGCGCGACTCGCGTTCGAGGGAGTCGGCGGGGGCGGTGGCGGAGGGCGCTGAACTCAAGATCGTCATCGTGGGGGTGGCGTGTCGGGAGCGGAGTCTAGAGGGATTCCCTCATTCCCGGCCTCCACCCGCTTGGCAGCCGTGAATCGATGGCTAGAATAGAACGATCGTTCGTTTTATTTTCGAGCCGGCGCCGAGGCGGTGCTCGCGGGTCCACGGAGATTCCGGGACGGGAGCAGGGGCGCATGACGGCTGGGAGACACGGGGGCGCCCCGGGGCTCCCATAGAATCGAATTAACGTTAACGTCAATCCAGCTTGGAGTGCTTCGATGAAGGTATTGGTCCCCGTCAAACGAGTCGTCGATTACAACGTCAAGGTGCGCGTCAAGAGTGACGGAACCGGCGTGGACATCGCCAACGTGAAGATGTCCATGAACCCGTTCGACGAGATCGCCGTCGAAGAAGCCGTCCGCCTGAAGGAGAAGGGCGTGGTCACCGAGGTGATCGCCGTGTCCTGCGGCGTCACGCAATGCCAGGAAACGCTGCGCACCGCGATGGCCATCGGCGCCGACCGCGCCATCCTCGTCGAGACCGACGCCGAACTGCAGCCGCTGGCCGTGGCCAAGCTGCTGAAGGCGCTGGTCGACAAGGAACAGCCGCAGCTGGTGATCCTGGGCAAGCAGGCCATCGACGACGACTGCAACCAGACCGGCCAGATGCTGGCCGCGCTGACGGGACTGCCGCAGGGCACCTTCGCGTCGAAGGTGGAAGTGGCCGACGGCAAGGTCAACGTGACGCGCGAAGTCGACGGCGGCCTGGAGACCGTGTCGCTGACGCTGCCGGCGGTCGTGACGACAGACCTGCGCCTGAACGAGCCCCGCTACGTGACGCTGCCCAACATCATGAAGGCCAAGAAGAAGCCGCTGGACGTGGTCAAGCCGGCCGACCTGGGCGTGGACGTGGCGCCGCGCATCAAGACGCTGTCGGTGGCCGAGCCCCCCAAGCGCAGCGCCGGCATCAAGGTGCCGGACGTGGCCACGCTGGTCACGAAGCTGAAGACCGAGGCCAAGGTCATCTGAGCCCCAGAACAAGATTCGGAGATAAGACATGACCATCCTCGTCATCGCTGAACACGACAACGCCTCGCTCAAGGGCGCCACCCACCACGTGGTCACCGCCGCCGCCGCCATCGGTGGCGACGTGCACGTGCTGGTCGCCGGCTCCAACGCCGGTGCCGCCGCGCAGGCCGCGGCGAAGATCTCGGGCGTCGCCAAGGTGCTGCACGCCGACGGCGCCCAGTTCGCCGACGGCCTGGCCGAGAACGTCGCCGCGCAGGTGATCGCCATCGCCAAGGACTACTCGCACGTCCTGTTCCCGGCCACCGCTGCCGGCAAGAACGTCGCACCGCGCGTGGCCGCGCTGCTGGACGTGGGCCAGGTGAGCGACATCACCAAGGTCGTCTCGGCTGACACCTTCGAGCGTCCGATCTACGCCGGCAACGCGATCGCGACCGTGCAGTCGACCGACTCGGTCAAGGTGATCACCGTCCGCACGACCGGTTTCGATTCGGCGGCCGAAGGCGGCAGCGCCGCGGTCGAATCGCTGACGGCCGTGGCCGACAGCGGCAAGAGCAGCTTCGTCGGCCGCGAGGTCACGAAGAGCGACCGCCCCGAACTGACCGCCGCCAAGATCATCGTGTCGGGTGGCCGCGCGCTGGGCAGCAGCGACAAGTTCAATGAAGTCCTGACCCCGCTGGCCGACAAGCTGAACGCCGCGCTGGGCGCCTCGCGCGCCGCGGTGGACGCGGGCTACGCGCCCAACGACTGGCAGGTCGGCCAGACCGGCAAGATCGTCGCGCCGCAGCTGTACATCGCCGCCGGCATCTCGGGCGCGATCCAGCATCTGGCCGGCATGAAGGACTCCAAGGTGATCGTGGCGATCAACAAGGATCCGGAAGCGCCGATCTTCTCCGTCGCCGATTACGGCCTGGAAGCCGATCTGTTCACGGCCGTCCCTGAACTGGTCAAGGCCCTGTAATCGATCGCTGAGCACCGCGGCCGCATCGAACGGTCGCAGACAAGACCAAGGGCGCCCGCCGACGACGCGCGGCGCCCTTTTTTCATCCGGAGACACTCCATGACCTACCGCGCCCCGATCAAGGACATGCTGTTCGACATGCAGGCCCTGGCTGGCCTGCAGACGCTGTCCGAGCAGATTCCCGCGTTCGCCGACCATGGCCTGGACACCGCGCAGGCGGTGCTCGAGGAATCGGCCAAGCTCAACGAGGACGTCATCGCCCCGCTGAACGTGGAAGGCGACAAGAACCCCTCGTACTGGAAGAACGGCGAGGTCTTCGCGACGCCCGGCTTCAAGGAGGCGTTCAAGCAGTACGTCGAGGGTGGCTGGCAGGGGCTGCAGCATCCGGAGGCTTATGGCGGCCAGGGCCTGCCCAAGACGATCGGCGCGGCTTGCGGCGAAATCGTGCAGGCGGCCAACGTCAGCTTCGCGCTGTGCCCGTTGCTGACCGATGGCGCGATCGAGGCGCTGCTGGTGGCGGGCTCGGAGGCGCAGAAGCAGACCTTCATCCCCAAGCTGATCTCCGGCGAGTGGACCGGCACGATGAACCTGACCGAGCCGCAGGCGGGCTCGGACCTGGCGATGGTGCGCACGCGCGCCGAGCCGCAGGGCGACGGCACCTACAAGATCTTCGGCACCAAGATCTTCATCACCTGGGGCGAGCACGACATGGCGGACAACATCGTCCACCTGGTGCTGGCCCGCGTGCCGGGCGCGCCGGAAGGCGTGAAGGGCATCAGCCTGTTCCTGGTGCCCAAGTTCCTGGTCAACGCGGACGGCTCGCTGGGCGCGCGCAATGACGCGCACTGCGTGTCCATCGAGCACAAGCTGGGCATCAAGGCCAGCCCGACCGCAGTGCTGCAATTCGGCGATCACGGCGGTGCCATCGGCACGCTGATCGGCGAGGAGAACCGCGGCCTCGAATACATGTTCATCATGATGAACGCGGCCCGCTTCGGCGTCGGCGTGCAGGGCATCGCGGTGGCGGACCGGGCCTACCAGAAGGCGGTCGAGTACGCGAAGGACCGCGTGCAGTCGCGCCCGGTGGATGGCTCGTCGAAGGACGCGGCCGCGATCATCCACCACCCCGACGTGCGCCGCATGCTGATGACGCAGCGCGCGCTGGTCGAAGGCTGCCGCGCGATGGCGATCGATGCCGCCGCGGCCTACGACATGGCGCATCACCACGAGGATGCCGAGACCCGCCAGCAGGCGCAGGCCTTCTACGAATTCATGGTGCCGCTGGTCAAGGGCTACAGCACCGAGATGAGCCTGGAGGTCACCTCGCTGGGCGTGCAGGTGCACGGCGGCATGGGCTTCATCGAGGAGACCGGCGCGGCGCAGTACTACCGCGACGCGCGCATCCTGCCGATCTACGAAGGCACGACCGCGATCCAGGCCAACGACCTGGTGGGCCGCAAGACGGTGCGCGACGGCGGCGCGTTCGCGCGTTCGGTCGCTGCGCAGGTCGAGGAGACCGAAGGCGCGCTGGCCGCCAGCGGCAGCGCCGACGCGCTGGCGGTGCGGGCGCAGCTCGCGGCGGCGCGCGCGGCCTTCGTCGACGTCGTCGATTTCATCGCCGCCAACGGCAAGGCCAATCCGAATGCCGCCTTCGCCGGCTCGGTGCCTTACCTGATGGTGGGCGGCAACCTGATGGCCGGCTGGCAGCTGGCGCGCTCGCTGCTGGCGGCGCAGGAGCTCAAGGCCGCCGGCCAGGACGTCGCCTTCATGGATGCCAAGATCGCCACCGCGCGCTTCTACGCCGAGCACATCCTGCCGCGCTGCGCCGCGCAGCGCGATGCCGTGGTGAACGGCGCGGGCAGCGTGATGGCGCTGCCGGTCGACGCTTTCTGAGCCGCGTCCCGACCTGATCTCGACGTCCCCGGCGCGACGCGCTCCCGCGCGCGCCGGGGCCACCATGGACGGCAACGATCCGTCGACTTGACCCGAGGAGATTCCGAGGTGGCACTTCCCCCGCTGTTCAACACCCTGCGCCTGCCGGTGATCGGCTCGCCGCTGTTCATCATCAGCAATCCGAAGCTGGTGATCGCGCAATGCAAGGCCGGCATCGTCGGCTCGATGCCGGCGCTCAACGCGCGCCCGGCCGAGCTGCTCGAAGATTGGCTGGCCGAGATCACCGAGACCCTGGCCGCGCATGACCGCGCGCATCCGGAGTCGCCGGCGGCGCCGTTCGCGATCAACCAGATCGTGCACAAGAGCAATGACCGGCTCGAGCACGACATGGCCCTGTGCGCCAAGTACAAGGTGCCCATCGTGATCACCTCGCTGGGCGCGCGCGAGGACGTCAACGCCGCGGTGCACGGCTGGGGCGGCATCGTGCTGCACGACATCATCAACAACAAGTTCGCGCGCAAGGCCATCGAGAAGGGCGCCGACGGCCTGATCGCCGTCGCGGCGGGCGCGGGCGGCCATGCCGGCGTCAAGAGCCCGTTCGCGCTGATCCAGGAGATCCGCGAGTGGTTCGACGGTCCGCTGGCGCTGTCGGGTTCGATGGCCAGCGGCGACGCGATCCTGGCGGCGCAGGCGATGGGCGCGGACCTGGCCTACATCGGCTCGGCCTTCATCGCGACCCAGGAGGCTCGCGCCGCCGACGAGTACAAGCAGATGATCGTCGAGAGTAACAGCGACGACATCGTCTACAGCAACCTGTTCACCGGCGTGCACGGCAACTACCTGAAGGGTTCGATCGTGAAGGCGGGGCTCGATCCGGAGAACCTGCCCGAGAGCGACCCGACGAAGATGAACTTCGGCGGCAACGGCGCGAAGGCGTGGAAGGACGTGTGGGGCAGCGGCCAGGGCATCGGCGCGATCCGCGAGGTGCT
>NZ_VOSR01000442.1:0-2545 GCF_007997345.1 Mitsuaria sp. TWR114 | reverse complement strand
CGCGATGCGGTCGCCCAGCGTCATGGCCTCGACCTGGTCATGGGTCACGTAGATCATGGTCGTGCCCAGCTCGCGATGCAGGCGCGCCAGCTCCAGGCGCATCTGCACGCGCAAGGCGGCATCGAGGTTGGACAGCGGCTCGTCGAACAGGAAGACCGAAGGCCGGCGCACGATCGCGCGGCCGATGGCAACGCGCTGGCGCTGGCCGCCGGAGAGCTCGCGCGGCCGGCGCTGCAGCAGCGGCCCGATCTGCAGGATCTCCGCGACCTGGCCGACGCGCTCGCGCACCTCGGCGCGGGGCAGCCCGGACATCTTCAGCGCGAAGCCCATGTTCTGCTCGACGGTCATGTGCGGGTACAGCGCATAGCTCTGGAACACCATCGCCACGCCGCGCTGCGACGCATCGAGCGCGGCCACGCTGCGTCCGCCGATGCGGACATCGCCGTCGTCGATGTCCTCGAGCCCCGCGATCATGCGCAGGAGCGTCGACTTGCCGCAGCCGGACGGGCCGACGAACACGGTGAACTCGCCATCGGCGATGTCCAGGTCGATGCCCTTGAGCACCTCGACACCGCCGCTGTAGCGCTTGCGCAGGTCGCGCAACTGCATGTCAGCCATGGACGGGCTCCTGCGCCGGGGCGTCCACGTGGCGGCGCGCCTGGGCGATCGTGGCGCTGTACCAGTGGGCGCTGTCCTTCAGCGTGCGCTGCTGGGTCGCGTAGTCGACATGGACCAGGCCGAAGCGCTTGGCATAGCCCGAGTCCCACTCGTAGTTGTCCATCAAGCTCCAGTAGAAGTAGCCGCGGATGTCGACGCCGGCGGCCTTGGCCTGCGCCAGCGCCTCGAGGTGGCGGCGCACATAGTCGATGCGCGCGTGGTCGGGCACGCGGCCGTGGTCCAGCGTGTCGGCGTTGGCCATGCCGTTCTCGGTGATGAAGATGGGCGGCAGGTCCCGGTACTGCGCCTTCAGGCCGACGAGCAGCTCGCGCAGGCCGTCGGGGTAGATCTCCCAACCCATGTCGGTCGCGCCCAGCGCCATCGGCGGCGGCACCGGCGGCTCGTCGCGGCTGGCCCAGATGCGGGCGTAGTAGTTGATGCCCAGGAAGTCCAGCGGCGCCTGGATCAGCGCCATGTCGCCGTCCTGGACCTGCGGGTAGTGGGCGATGCCGGCGTCCTGCGGATAGCGCCCCTGGAACAGCGGATCCATGTACCAGCGCACGAAGCGCGCGTACTCGGTGGCGGCCGCGGCCTGGTCGGCGGCGCTCGCGGTCGCCGCGGTCACGCTGGACTGGTTCAGCACGATGCCCAGCGGGCAGGCGGTGCCGCTGGCCCGCATCGCGCTCATTGCCAGGCCGTGCGACAGCAGCAGGTGGTGCGAGACCTGCGCGGCCAGTTGTGGGTCGCGCTCGCCTGGCGCGAACTTGCCGATCTCATGGCCCAGCACCGCGGTGCACCAGGGCTCGTTGTGGGTCGCCAGCGAGGCCAGCCGGTCGCCCAGCCGCCGCGCGATCGCGTCGGCATAAACAGCGAAGTGGAAAGCGGTGTCGCGATTGCCCCAGCCGCCGCGATCCTGCAAAGCCTGCGGCAGGTCCCAGTGATACAGCGTCGCGTGCGGCGCGATGCCGCGCTCGAGCAGCCCATCGACGAGACGGTCGTAGAAGTCCAGGCCGCGCTCGTTGAAGAGCCCCTGCCCCAGCGGCTGCACGCGCGGCCAGGCGATGGAGAAGCGGTAGGCATCGACGCCCAGGCCCGCGATCATCGCGACGTCATCCTTCCAGCGGCGGTAGTGGTCGCAGGCGACGGCGCCGCTTTCGCCATTGACGGTGCGGCCGGGCTGGCTCGCGAAGGTGTCCCAGATCGACGGGCCGCGGCGTCGACATCGACGGCGCCCTCGATCTGGTAGGCGCTGGTCGCGACGCCCCAGGTGAAGGCGTCGCCCAGCTGACGCAGCGCGGCGGCGGAGAGACGGTCGGAAGCGGTGAAGCGGTCGGTCATGGAAGGGGTCGGGCTCATGAGGGCTGGAAGGCTGGAGGGCTTGAAAGCGGGAGGAACGGGATGAGGCGTTGAGGCGCTGAGGCGTTGATTCGGTGGGAGACGGAGCGCGTCGCGGCTACTTGACCGCGCCGGCGGTGAGGCCGTCGATCAGGCGCCGCGAGGCGACGACGAACATCAGCAGCAGCGGCAGCACCGCGACCGCGGCGCCGGCGCACAGCGCGCCCCAAGGCGTCTGTCCGCTGCCCTGCAGCGCGCGCAGCGCCAGCGGCACGGTGTAGAGGTCCATGTCGCGGATCACCACGAGCGGCCCCATGAAGTTGTTCCACGAGCCGATGAAGGTGATCAGCCCGAGCGTGCCCAACGCCGGCAGCGTCAGCGGCAGCACGATGCGCCAGAAGATGCCGAACTCGCCGCAGCCGTCCAGCCGGGCGGCGTCCACCAACTCGCGGGGCACGGTGCTGCCAATGTACTGGCGCATCATGAAGATGCCCAGCGCGCCACAGGCGCCCGGCACGATCAGGGCCTTGTGCTCGTTCAGCCAGCCCAGCCA
>NZ_VOSR01000441.1:0-7761 GCF_007997345.1 Mitsuaria sp. TWR114 | reverse complement strand
CCCCCGACGCATATCGATAGTGGCGATGGACGCCGCGGGGTCAGGGCTTGCCTGACCCGCACGCTCAGTTGAGCTCGCCCGCCGGCACCACCGGCAGCAGCACGATGCTGCACCAGGCTCTCCAGATCCAGGTCATCGAACTCCCCCGCGAGGGCGCCGCGATCGGCCCGCCGCCCAAGCGCGCGCATCACGCGCTGAGCATCGGCATGGAAGGGCCGAAGCAGTTGCTCCGCGGCCTGGGCCTCGATGCCACCGAATGTGCCGGGCGCTTCCGCATGCCGTCCAAGCTCGGCCGCAAGGGCGACGGCTCGACGCAGGTCGACATCGCGGCCCAGCTCGGCATGGCCTGCAAGTTCTGAGGCGGCAACGCCGCGCAAGGGCGCGAGACCGCGTCAGGCGTACAGCGTCGCGCGTCCGTCGCGGACGAAGCCCGCCAGCCGCAGCCCGCAGGCCTGCGCGGTGCGGATCGCCAGATGCGTAGGCGCGCTGACCGCCGCCAGCATCGGCATGCCGGCGAGCGCGGCCTTCTGGACCATCTCGAAACTCGCGCGGCTGGTCACCGCCGCGAACCCCTGCGAGGCATCGACGCCGTCGCGCGCCATCGCGCCGATCAGCTTGTCGAGCGCGTTGTGGCGCCCGACATCCTCGCGCACGCATCGCACCGCGCCGTCGACGCCGCACCACGCGGCGGCGTGGATGCCGCCGGTGCGCTGCTGCAGGGGCTGCGCGGCCGCCAGCTCGCGCATCGCGCGCGACAGCGCCGCCACCAGCGCCTCATCCGCCGCCAGCGCGTCCGGCAGCGGCGGCACGGGCCGCTGCGGCGGCCGGAAGACCTGGTCGAGGTTGTCTGTCCCGCACAGGCCGCAGCCGGTGCGCCCGGCCATGCTGCGCCGACGCTCCTTGAGCAGCGCCTCGCAACGCGCGGTCACGCGCAGCTGCAGGGCCACGCCATTCGGACGCGTGCGAACTTCCACGTCGAGCAGGTCCGCCGGCGAGGCCAGCAGGCCCTCCGTCAGCGAGAAGCCCAGCGCGAAGTCCTCGAGGTCGAGCGGCGTCGCCAGCATCACCGCATGCGACAGGCCGTTGTACTCGAGCGCGACGGGCACTTCCTCGGCGACGAATTCCTCCTCGGCCGCGCGCGTGGCGCCGAGCCGCGTCGGATGCACCGCGACCAGCGCGGCGGGCAGTGGTGCGTCGTCGTCGTGATCGCCGACGCCGCCCTCACCGCGGCCCTCCGCGTCACCCGGCAGTGCGCAGGTCCCGCTCATGCCGTCGACTCCCCGCCACCGGCAGCGGGCGCCTCGTCACCGCGGCCCACCGGCGTGAGCCGCGCGATCCAGCGCCCGTCCTCGTCGACCTGCAGCCGCACCCAGCCGGGCCCCGGCTCGTCGCCGACGCGCGCGTCGCTCATCAGCGTGTAGAGGCGCAGCAGCACGCTGACCCGCAGCCCGGTGCGCTTGGCCAGCCGCGGCAGCGACACGCCGTTGCCGGCGTCCAGCTCGGCGAGCGTCTCCAGCGCGAAACGCGCCTGGGCGGTCATGTCACCCGGACCACCGTCATCGCCGCCATCGCCGTCCGCGCCCTCCCGGTCGTGGACCTCGTCGCCGGCGGACGCGTCAGCGCGGCTCATGCGGCGATCCTCAGGCCCGTGCGTCCGCCACCGAACGCGCCTGCGCCTGCGGCACCGGCTCGTCCTGCGGCCGCAGCGTCAGCACCACCGGGATGGACTTGGACGTCGGCGTGCCGGCCCCGATCGAGATGCTGCTCAGCGGCACCAGCGCGTTGGTCTCGGGGAAGTAGCTGGCCAGGCAGCCGCGCGGGATGTCGTACTCGATCAGCACGAACTTCTCGGCGCGGCGCGTGTCGCCGTCGCTGTAGACGCTGGTGATGTCGACCCACTGACCGGCCTTCATGCCGATCTGCCGCAGGTCCTCCTTGTTGATGAAGACCACGCGGCGATGGCCCCAGACGCCACGGTAGCGGTCGTCCATGCCGTAGATCGTCGTGTTGTACTGGTCGTGCGAGCGCACCGTCGCCAGGTTGAACACCACCGTCTTGTGCTCGATCGCCCGCGCCTGCGCCTGATGGAAGGGCGTGTCCGTGGGCAGCGCGTGGGTGATGAAGTTGGCCTTGCCGGTGGGCGTGTTCCAGACCCGCTCCGACGCGGTGTTGCGCAGCCGGAAGCCGCCCGGCTGCTTGATCTTCTCGTTGAAGTCCTTGAAGTCGTCGAAGACCTCTTCGATCTTGTCGCGGATGCGCGAGTAGTCCTCCACCAGCCACAGCCACGGCGTCTTCGAGCGGCCCTTGAGGGTCGCGGCGGCCAGGCGGGCGACGATCATCGGCTCGGACAGCAGGTGCTCGGACGCCGGCGCGTTCATGCCGCTGGAGATGTGGACCATGCTCATCGAGTCCTCGACGGTCACGCCCTGCGGGCCGGTGGCCTGCATGTCGATCTCGGTGCGGCCCAGGCAGGGCAGCACCAGCGCTTCCTTGCCGTGGATGGTGTGGCTGCGGTTGAACTTGGTGGTGACATGCACCGTCAGCTCGGTCGAGCGCAGTGCCTTCCAGGTGGCCACCGTGTCCGGCGTCGCGGCGGCGAAGTTGCCGCCCAGCGCGATGAAGACCTTGCCCTTGCCGTCGAGCATCGCCTGGATGGCCTCGACGGTGCCATAGCCGTTCTCGCGCGGCGGCTCGAAGCCGAAGACCTGGCCCAGCCGGTCCAGCAGCGCCTTGGGCGGCTTCTCGTAGATGCCCATCGTGCGGTCGCCCTGCACGTTGGAATGACCGCGCACCGGGCAGGCGCCCGCGCCGGGACGCCCCAGGTTGCCGCGCAGCATCAGCAGCGCCGCGATGTGCTGGATGGTCGCCACCGAATGCTGGTGCTGCGTGATCCCCATGCCCCAGCAGATGATCACGCGCTTGGCCTGCGCGTACAGGTCGCCGGCGGCGCACAGCTGCTCCTGCGACAGGCCGGACTCGGCCTCGAGGGCTTCCCAGGATTCGGCGCGGATGCTGGCCTCGAAGGCCTCGAAGCCATGCGTGTGCTCGGCGATGAAGCCCAGGTCCAGCACGCGCTCGCCGCCAGCGGCCACGGCCGCGTCGTCCAGCTCGAAGACGCGCTTGCACAGCGCCTTCATCACGGCCATGTCGCCGCCGATGCGCAGCTGGAAATAGTGGGTCGAGATCGGCGTGCTGCCCAGCGTCGCCATCTCCATCTTGTCCTGCGGATCGGCGAAGCGCTCCAGGCCGCGCTCGCGCAGCGGATTGAAGCTGACGATCTTGCAGCCGCGCTTGGAGGCCTCGCGCAGCTCGCCCAGCATGCGCGGGTGATTCGTGCCGGGGTTCTGGCCGAAGATGAAGATCGCGTCGGCCTGCTCGAAGTCGTGCAGCGTCACCGTGCCCTTGCCGATGCCGATGGTCGGCTTCAGGCCCTGGCCGCTGGGCTCGTGGCACATGTTCGAGCAGTCGGGGAAGTTGTTGGTGCCGAACTCGCGCACGAACAGCTGGTACAGGAACGCGGCCTCGTTGCTGGCGCGGCCCGAGGTGTAGAACATCGCCTCGTTCGGATCCTTCAGCGCGTTCAGCCGCGCGGCGATCAGCTCGAAGGCGTCGTCCCACGCGATCGGCACGTAGCGGTCGCTGGCGGCGTCGTAGACCAGCGGCTCGGTGATGCGGCCCAGGTTCTCGAGGTCGAAATCGGACCACTCGGCCAGCTCGCTGACCGTGTGGCTGCCCAGCACCTGCGGCGTGGCGCGGTGCGAGGTCGCCTCGGCCGCGATGGCCTTGGCGCCGTTCTCGCAGAACTCGAAGGTCGAGCGGTGATCCCGGTCGGGCCAGGCGCAGCCCGGGCAGTCGAAGCCATCGGGCTGGTTGGCCGACAGCAGCGTCTTGGCGCCCTTGACCGCGACACCCTGCTGTTGCAGGTGCTTCGCGACACTGCGCAGCGCGCCCCAGCCGCCAGCCGGCCCTTTGTAGAAATGGATCTTCTGCTCGGTCATTGTTGGTGCCCCCGGATAGAACGGCCGCGGCCCGTTCTATCCCCCCCGAGGGGGTGGCGGGCCGGCTTGGGGCGGCCCGGCGCTCGGCCCGCCCCTCGCTAACAAGGAAGAATGGCAGACCGAGGTCTGCATCGATGGTCACAGTATCGGCGCTGCTTTGGGGCGCCGTACGGTGAGGGTCAATTGAAGAACTTGGCGACCGTCAGCAGGGTCTTGTAGATGCCCCAGGACAGCGGGATGCCGACGGCCAGCCAGGCCAGCACGACCAGGCCCACCGGCGTCGCCTTGCCGGCGCCCGGACCGCTGCCGACTTCGCTGGCGGCGGCCTTCTCGTGGGCCAGCTTCTTCTCGATGGCCAGTTCCTCGTCGCTCATGAAGTGCTTCGCGGCGACCGGGCGGATGGCCAGGTTGGCGATCAGGCCGATCACCAGCATGCCGACCAGCACATACATGGTCTGGTTGTAGACCTGCTCGCGGGGGATGCCCAGGCCGAGCTGGTACTCGCGCATGTAGCCGATCACGACCGGGCCGAGGATGCCGGCGGTGGCCCAGGCGGTCAGCAGGCGACCGTGGATCGCGCCCACCATCTGCGTGCCGAAGAGGTCACCCAGGTAGGCAGGCACCGTCGCGAAGCCGCCGCCGTACATCGACAGGATGATGCAGACCGCGCCCACGAAGGCCAGCTTGTGACCCGCGGCGGCGCTGCTCGGCAGGCTGGCGTACAGCAGGCCGCCCAGCACGAAGAACACCGTGTAGGTCATCTTGCGGCCCAGCTTGTCCGACAGCGAGGCCCACACGAAGCGGCCGCCGATGTTGAACAGGCTCAGCAGTGCGGCGAAACCGCCGGCGATCGCGGCGATCGCAGCCAGCTGCGTCTTGTCGAGGTCGGCGAACTTGGCGTCCACGCCGATCAGCGAGCCACCGAAGATCTCCTGCAGCATCGGGCTGGCCATGCCGATCACGCCGATGCCGGCCGACACATTCATGCAGAGCACGATCCACACCAGCCAGAACTGCGGGATGCCCCACACCTTCTTCACGTGCACATGGCGCTGCGTGATCATGGCGTTGTTGGCCTGCGCCGGCGGCGGGGTCCAGCCCGCGGGCTTCCAGCCGGTGGGCGGCACGCGGTAACCCAGCGCGCCCGCGACCATGAAGACGAAATAGATCAGCGCCATCACGACGAAGGTCTGCGTCACGCCCGGGTCGGTCGGCGTGGCGAAGCGCTTCATCAGCTCCACCGCCAGCGGCGAACCGATCATCGCGCCGCCGCCGAAGCCCATGATGGCCATGCCGGTGGCCATGCCACGGCGGTCCGGGAACCACTTGATCAGCGTCGACACCGGCGAGATGTAGCCCAGCCCCAGGCCGATGCCGCCGATCACGCCGGAGCCCAGGATCATCATCCAGAACTGGTGGGTGTGGATGCCGATCGCGGAGATCAGCATGCCGCCGCACCAGCACACGGCCGACACCAGGCCGGCCTTGCGCGGACCGGCGCGTTCCAGCCAGCCGCCCCAGATCGCGGCGGCGCAGCCCAGGAACACGAAGAACAGCGTGTACATCCAGCCCAGCGTCGCGACGCTCCAGTCGCACTCGGTGGCGAACAACTGGGCGAAGAAGCCCACGTCCTTGCCGCAGGCGGCGCCGGCTCCGGCGGTCTGCAGCATCTTGGACAGCGGCAGCCAGAACACCGAGAAGCCGTAGGCCATCCCGATGCACAGGTGAATGGCCAGCGCGCTGGGCGGCACGAGCCAGCGGTTGAAGCCAGGAGCGGCGATGGTGCGCTCCTTGTCCAGCCAGCTCGAGCCAGCGGATCCGACGCTCGGGTCGGTCAGCACAGTAGACATGGGTCCTCCTCAAACAATGAATGGCGACCGCGACGCGGCCCGCTGATGGGCGACCCTCTCCGAACCCTCAAACGGGATGGGTCGGCCGCGTCCCGCGTTCCGGGGTCCCCGTGTCCCTTTCGGCATCAACGACCTGCAAACACAGCAGGGGTTGGTTACGGCCTGAAAGAGTTGAGGCAGAACGCTCGCGGCGGGCGCGATCTTGACGCATGTCATTGACATTCATTGACAACCACACATAGCAAACGGACATCTATCGCACGAAACCGACAGCCGGTAACTATGGGGCGGCCGGCGGTTACCCGTAGAGCCGGCGTTAATTGGGGCGAATCGCGCACACCACCCCCGGTTTGGGGGCGATCCCCGGGGCCGCGATTGTTGAGCGCGCCACAACGGTGCATTTCCGCTCACGCATTTTTACGGTCCGGGTCTTTGCCTATTGTTGGGACCGTTCCCCCGTCTCCGAAGGCGTCCATCAGCGCCTTCTTCACCGGACCGCCTCGTTGAGGTCGTCCGGTTTTTTATTGCGCGGGAATCGCGCTTGCCCCGATGAACACGAGGATGTATCGGGGTGAAACCTGCCGTTTGTCCTACAAGACCTCGCGTCCTCTGCCCACGCTCCGCTCCCCGCCCACGGTCCACAGTAGGTCCTAACCGATCTCACCGATCGGCCCCTCAAGCCCAAAGGAGAGACTAGATGAACGCGACCAAATCCCTCGTGACCGGTGCCGTTGCCCTGACCGCCTTCGCCAGCGTGCTGGGCCTGGCTTACGCCCAGGTGGAGAACTCGACCGAGTCGACCCAGACGCAGACGACGCAGGAGCAGTACCCCGCCACGCAGACGGAGCAGCAGGCCCCCGCTGACCAGAGCATGACGCCGGCCGACCAGGCGGCCCAGTCGACCCAGTCGACCGACCCGCAGTCGCAGACCCAATCCGAAGCGCAGTCGCAACAGGCTCAGCCGCAGTCCTCGGACCAGTGGCAGAACCAGCAGTCGCCGTCGTCGCAGCAGCCGCTGCCGAGCGAGCCGACCAGCGCTGGCGAGCCGGCCCCGCGCGCCGACCGCAACTGAGCGTGACCCGCTTATCGCCGTCCAGCCCCGCTGACGCCTTTCCCTGAGAGCCCTCCATGCTGCGCGCCTCCAGCGGCTATTACTTCAGCGATCCCCCGCCGGCCGAGCCGGCGCGGCGGCGGATTCCTGAAGCGCTGAAGGAACGCGCCGGATGGGCGGCGCAGGGATTGGCGATCGGGCTGGCCGGTGCGCTGCTGGCCTGGCCGGCGGCGACCTTCCTGATGAAGCAGCTGCGCCCGGCGCCCGTCGCCGTCGCGAAGCACCTCCCCTCTTCCCCGGTCCAGCCCGTCGTCCAAGCCCCCGCGCCAGTGCCGCGGACCGGCACGGCCGATTTCGGCAAGACCAAGGTTTCCAAGCAGGCCCGCCAGCTGGCCCAGTGGGTGATGGCGGGCTGGGATCACAACGGTCGTCCGTTCGCGATCCTCGACAAGCGCCAGGCGCGCGTGCTCGTCTTCAACGCCGACGGCAAGCTGCAGGCCACCACGCCGGTGCTGCTCGGTTATGCCGCGGGCGACGACAGCGTCGCCGGCATCGGCCTGCGCCCCATCGCCGAGGTCAAGCCCTCCGAGCGCACCACGCCGGCCGGGCGCTTCGTCGCGCAACCGGGCAAGAACGCGCTGCACGAAGACGTGCTCTGGGTCGACTACGACGCGGCCGTGTCCATGCACCGCGTGCGGCCGACCAACCCGGCCGAGCGCCGCCTCGAGCGGCTCGCCTCGCCGACGCCCAAGGACAACCGCATCAGCTTCGGCTGCATCAACATGCCGGTGAAATTCTTCGAGCAGACCCTGTGGCCCACCTTCGGCAAGCGCGGCGGCATCGTCTACGTGCTGCCCGAGAA
>NZ_VOSR01000440.1:0-5879 GCF_007997345.1 Mitsuaria sp. TWR114 | reverse complement strand
GGCCAGCGCGCGCAGCACCTCGCCGCGCGACACCGAATCCACCTTCACGCCCTGCTCCCGCATCAGCCGCAGGATGTGGGTGTTGGAGCAGGCCTTCTGGGCGAAGCGGACGGTGTCGAAGCCCTTCAGCGCGGCGATGCGCTCACGGATGACCGCCGCGTCGTACACCCAAAGCGGCGTGCCATGGCGGACGGCGAGCGCGCGCAGCTGTTGTTGGCGGGCGGGGGTGAGGACTTGCGGCATCTCGGCGTTCCTTTGGGGGATGTATTCAGACTGCCGCAAGCATCGTCGCCTCGGATCATTCAATCAAATGCTTTGTTTTCCTTGGTGGATTCATTGCTGATATGGACTGATATGCTGGGCCGATGCCCCTCCCGATCACGCACCGTCATATCGAGGTCTTCCGCGCCGTCATGACCGCCGGCAGCGTCACGGGCGCGGCGCAACTGCTCTTCACCTCCCAACCCACGGTGAGCCGCGACCTGGCGCGCATGGAGTCGCTGCTGGGTTACGTCCTCTTCGACCGCGCGCCCGGCCGACTGCGGCCCACCGCGCGGGCGATGGCGCTGTTCGACGAGGTCCAGCGCGCCTATCAGGGCCTGGACCAGGTGGTCGCGCGCGCGCAGGCCGCGAGCGGCGCGGGCGGCACCCTCGCCCAGACCGTGCCGCTGGACCCGCAGGGCGCTCGCGCCCGGCTCGCGCTGGAGGGCGCGCTGGACACCGATCCGCTGCAGGCCTGGCGCCAGGGCGCGAACTGGCAGGCCCGCAACCTGGCGCTCGCGCTGGAAGCCAGCCAGCAGCCGACGCCGCTGCTCAAGGCCGGGCCGCTGGCACTGGCGCTGCGGCTCGACCGCGGCCTCGATCCGCGGCAGGCGGCGCTGGCGCCGGGGCGGATGGAGCTGCTCGGCGGCGGCCTGCGCTGGGACCGGATGAACTGGCAGAGCTCGTCGCGGTCCGACCTGCCCTCGGGCGAATGGGACGTGCAGGCCGCGCTGGAGCCGCTGGCCGCGGCGCCGGTGCTGAACAAGCTGCAGCCGGACTTCGGCTGGGGCGGCGACCTCCAGATCGAAGGCCGCTTCAAGTCGCGCCGCGACGCGCGCGGCCTGACGGTGGACGCGATGATCGAGCGCACCCGCGGCGACCTGACCGTCACCGACGAAGTCAGCACCCAGCGCCTGGGCTTGACCGACCTGCGCCTGGGCGTGATCGCCGACCAGGGCGTGTGGCACCTGGTGCAGGGCGTGGCCGGCGAGAACATGGGCGCCGTCGGCGGCGCCCTGAGCTTCCGCGCCGCCAACGCGCATGCGCTGCCGACGCCGGGCGCCAAGCTCGAAGGCGGCATCGAGGCCAAGGTCGACAACATGGGCAACTGGGGCCCGTGGCTGCCCGCCGGCTGGCGCCTGGGCGGCAGCCTCGCGGCGACGCTGAGCTTCGGGGGCACGCTGGGCGCTCCCGAGATCCGCGGCCAGGCCGGCGCGCAGAAGCTTTCGCTGCGCAATCCGCTGATGGGCGTGGACATGCAGCAGGGCGAGCTGGCGCTGACCATGAGCGGCCGCGAGGCCAGGCTGGAGAAGTTCAGCGCCCGGGCCGGCAACGGCACGGTGAACATGGACGGCACGCTGCGCTTCGGCGCCCAGCCCAGCGCCGAGCTCTCGCTGAAGGCGGACACCTTCGCGCTGCTGCAGCGCGTGGACCGACGCGTCGTCGCCACCGGCGCCGCGCAGCTCAAGGCCAGCGCGCAGCTGCTGGACCTGAAGGGCCAGTTCGTCGTCGTCGAGGGCCTCTTCGACTTCTCCCGTGGCGACGCGCCGCAGCTCGACAGCGACGTGCAGGTCGTGCGCCAGAGCGCGCCGCCCAAGGCGGTGGACGGCAGCGGCAAGCCGATGCGGCTCAAGCTGGACCTCGACCTGGACCTCGGCCGGCGGCTGCAGCTCAAGGGCTACGGCATCGACACGCGCCTGCGCGGCTTGCTGCATGTGGCGCAGGACGGCCAGCCAAGACCGCAGATGACCGGCGAGGTCCGCAGCGAAGGCGGCACCTTCAACGCCTACGGCCAGAAGCTGGTGGTGGAGCGCGGCGTGTTCAGCTTCGTCGGGCCGCTGGACAACCCGCGGCTGGACGTGCTGGCGATCCGCCCCGGCATGGAGAACGAGGACGTGCGCGTGGGCGTGACCGTGACCGGCACGGCCAACAGCCCGCGGATCCGGCTCTACTCCGAGCCCGACATGAGCGAGACCAACAAGCTGTCCTGGCTGGTGCTGGGCCGCTCGCCGGACAACCTCGGCCGCAGCGACACCGCGCTGATGCAGCGCGCCGCGATGGCGCTGATCAGCGGCGACGGCGAGAGCGCCAGCGACAAGCTGATCCACAACATCGGCCTGGACGAGCTGTCCTTCAGCGGCGAGGGCGACGACGCGCGGGGCACCGTCGTGCGGCTGGGCAAGCAGGTGAGCCGCAACGTCTTCGTCGCCTACGAGCGCGGGTTGAATGCGACCACCGGCTCCTGGCAGGTCATCTACAAGCTCGCGCAGCGCTTCACGCTGCGGGCGCAGGCCAGCGAATACCAGCAGGGGCTGGACGTGATCTGGCAGTGGAAGTGGGAGTAGCGGGGCTGTAGCAGGCCTGTAGCAGACCCGTGGCGCGGCCGAGGCCGAGCGGCCGCGTGCCAGGCGCTCCTTCCATGCGAGAATCCGCCGCTTTCGCGCAGCCGCCCGCCCGGGCGCTGCGTGGGCTCTCCGTAGTTCAATGGATAGAACGGCCGCCTCCTAAGCGGCAGATACAGGTTCGATTCCTGTCGGAGGGACCAGCGCCCTCGCGCCGGTCTCGCGTCGCTCCCACGCCGCCGGCGCTTCAGCGGCTCCAGCGCTTCCGCACCATTCAGCGCTTCAGCACGATCGTCACCAGCGCCGACGCGTCCACGACGCCGGTCACGCCGTGCACCACCCCGCCCTCCAGATAGCAGAGCTGCCCCGCGCGCAGGCGCTGGCGCTGCTCGACGCCGTCGCGCAGCACGCTCAGTTCGAGCTCGCCTTCCAGGCAATGGAGCGTGATTTCCCCGTCCACCTTGTGCGGCGGCAGCGACTTGCCTTGCGGCAGCACCACCCGCATCACCTCCAGGCCCTCCGACTTGAACAGCGCGGAGGACGGTGTCCCGGACAAGGCGGCGCCAAGCGGCGCGACATCGATCGGCTGGGCGGGGGCGGCATGCGGCAAGGCCATGGCTCTGCTCCTGAAGGGCTGACGACGGCGGCGCGGGTCCGCGCCGCAGCTGGCGATCGGGCCATCATGGCACCGACCGGCGCGACGCGCACCCCCGGCGCGGCCCTGCCCTGCCGGAAGTCATCGCACCCCGTGACGAACGGGATCGGCAAAGCGCCAGGATTGCGCGCGGTACGCGTAAAAGCGGGGTAAACCGACTTTTCATGCCGGGCCGCCTTTTTGCCCGACGCATATACTGGGAACGCCTTTGTTCCGTCCCGCGCAACGGGGACGAACAAGCGGCGCCAAGCAGCCAGGCTGTACTGATTCAAGGTTTTTCATCATGGGCGCCAAACTGAAAGTCGCGGGCTGGGTCGCGTTGGGAGCGATGGCCGGGGTCATGACGACGATGCAGCTGCAGGCCAATGCGCGCAGCACGACCAGCCCCCTTCCGCTCGAGGAACTGCAGCAGCTCGCCGCCGTCTTCGGGATCGTGAAGTCCGACTACGTCGAATCCGTCGACGAGAAGAAGCTGATCAACGATGCCATTTCCGGCATGGTCAGCGGCCTGGACCCCCACTCCCAGTTCTTCGACAAGAAGAGCTTCAAGGAATTCCGCGAAAGCACCTCCGGCAAGTTCGTCGGTGTCGGCATCGAGATCGGCATGGAGGACGGCCTGGTCAAGATCGTCTCGCCGATCGAAGGCAGCCCCGCCTTCCGCGCCGGCCTCAAGAGCGGCGACCTGATCAGCAAGATCGACGACACCGCGGTCCGCGGCCTGACGCTCGACCAGGCGGTCAAGAAGATGCGCGGCGAACCCGCCACCAAGGTCACGCTGTCGATCTACCGCAAGTCGGAGAGCCGCACCTTCCCGATCACGATCACGCGCGAGGAAATCCGCGTCCAGAGCGTGCGCGCCAAGATGGTGGAGCCGGGCTACGCCTGGATCCGCGTCAGTCAGTTCCAGGACCGCACCGTCGAGGACTTCACCCAGAAGCTCGCCGACCTCTACAAGCAGGACCCCAAGATCAAGGGCGTCGTGCTGGACCTGCGCAACGACCCGGGCGGCCTGCTCGAAGGCGCCGTCGCCATCTCCGCGGCCTTCCTGCCCAAGGGCGTGGAAGTGGTGTCGACCAACGGCCAGCTCGCCGAATCCAAGGCCAGCTATCGCGCCGATCCCGACTTCTACGCCCGCCGCGGCTCCGGCGACCCGCTGCGCCGCCTGCCCGAGGCGCTCAAGAGCGTGCCCCTGGTGGTGCTGGTCAATGAAGGCTCCGCCTCGGCCAGCGAGATCGTTGCCGGCGCGCTGCAGGACCACAAGCGCGCGACGGTGATGGGCCTGCAGACCTTCGGCAAGGGCTCGGTGCAGACGGTGCGCCAGCTCGGCCCGGACACCGCGGTCAAGCTCACCACCGCCCGCTACTACACGCCGAGCGGCCGCTCGATCCAGGCCAAGGGCATCGTGCCGGACATCCCGCTGGACGAGACCGCCGAGGGCAACGTCTTCGCCGAGCTGCGCATGCGCGAGGCCGACCTCGAGAAGCACCTGCACGGCGCCGACGAGAAGACGGAAGAGGCGCGCTCGAAGGAACTCGAGAAGATCCGCGAGGAGCGCCGCCAGAAGCTGGAGGCCGACTACGCCAAGCGCGCCGAGCCGCCCAAGCCGCTGCCCGAGTTCGGCAGCAGCGAGGACTTCCCGCTGCGCCAGGCGCTGAACCAGCTGCAGGGCAAGCCGGTGGCGGTCTCCAAGGTGGCCCAGGAACGCAAGGCGGAAGCCAAGACGGAGTGAACGGCATCGGCCGGCGGCCGACGAGCCGCCTTCCCGCCCCCCAATGAGAAACGCCCGGTGCAGTGCACCGGGCTTTCTTGTTTGGGGTCCTGGCTGAGGGCTCCTGCCGTCTCAACCGGCCGTCGTGCCCTTGTGTTCTTCGGTATCGTCCGGCGCCCGGGTGTAGCGGGCAAAGGCGCCGGCGGCCCACAGGCCGACTTCGTACAGCAGGCACATCGGAATCGCCAGCGCGAGCTGCGAGACGATGTCCGGCGGCGTGATCACGGCCGCGATGACGAAGGCCAGCACGATGAAGTAGCCGCGGAACTGCTTGAGCTGCGCCACCGTGACGATGCCCATGCGGGCCAGCACCACCACCACCACCGGCACCTCGAAGGCGGCGCCGAAGGCGATGAACATGTTCATCACGAAGCCCAGGTAGGCCTCGATGTCCGGCGCGGCGGTGATGCTCTTGGGCGCGAAGCTCTGGATGAAGGTGAAGACCTTGCCGAACACGAAGAAGTAGCAGAACGCCACCCCCGCGAAGAACAGCAGCGTGCTGGACACCACCAGCGGCATCACCAGCCGCTTCTCGTGCGAGTACAGGCCCGGCGCGACGAAGGCCCAGACCTGGTACAGCACCACCGGCAGCGCCAGCAGGAAGGCCGCCAGCAGCGTGATCTTCAGCGGCACGAGGAAGGGCGACAGCACGTTGGTCGCGATCATCGAACTGCCCTGCGGCAGGTGCGACACCAGCGGCACGGCCAGCAGGTCGAACAGGCCGCCGGGGCCGGGCCAGGCGCACAGCAGGCCGAAGGCCACCCCGATCGCCAGCAGCGCCCGGATCAACCGGTCGCGCAGCTCCATGAGGTGGGACACAAAGGGCTGTTCGGTGCCGGCCAGTTCGTCTTCT
>NZ_VOSR01000044.1:0-5275 GCF_007997345.1 Mitsuaria sp. TWR114 | reverse complement strand
GGCCATCACCGGCACCTCCAGCGCCACCTGTCCGACCCAGGCCTCCAGGCGCGAGCGCTGCGCGGCCGGCCGGGTGTAGACCGCGGACGGCTGGCCGTCGCGCTTGAGCAGCCGCGCCCGCAGCGTGGCGGGATTCTGGCGCAGCGCCTGCAGGATCTCGCCGGCCTCGTCGCGGCTGTCGAAGACCAGTGCGGCGGAGGCCGTCTGCGCCACGATGCCGGCCTGGGTGCGCAGGTCCTCGAGCTGGCGCTGCTGCAACCGCCAGTACTGCATCACGCTGAGCAGCAGGGCGAAGGTGAGCAGCGCGGCCAGCGACACGGCCAGCTCGCGCCAGCGTTCCAGCGCGTCGAGGATCTTGGCGTTCATGGCGAAGTGGCGGGGTGACGCACGTAGCGCGCCAGGCGCAGCAGCTTCGCGCTGATGGCCAGGCCGGCGCGCCGGACGGCGTCGAGGTCGACGTCGAAGACGATACGCCCGTCCTCGATCTGGAGGTTGAGCATGGCGCCCTGGTCCAGCATGCCGGCCTGGTCGGACAGCACCAGCACGGGCTGCCGGTCGAGCAGGGCGCGCCAGGCGGGTCTGGGTTCGGACAGGTAGAGCAGGTGGCAGCCGGCGAGCTGGTCCGGGCGGGCAAGGCGGCGCACCTCGATCGCCAGGTGCCGGATCGAGCGCCCCGCCAGTCCCTGCAAGGCCGTCTCCAGGCCGCTGTCGCCGGCGGTGCACAGCTGCAGCGCGCGGCCGTGTTCCCGCTCCGCGGGCCAGTTGACGAACATCAGCGCGCGGTAGACCACCTCGGCCTTCAGGCCGTCCGGTCCGGCGGCCTGCGCCGCGACCGGGCGCAGCGGTGCCGCCCCTGCGAGCGCGAGCAGCAGCAGCGCCGCCATGCGCCAGGGGCGCAGGTCGGTCGGTCGTCGAAGCAGGCGAGCGCGCATCGGCATCGTCGGCGGCTCAGAAGGCGGTGCGCCAGGCCAGGCGCCAGGCGCGACGCGATTGCGGGATCGCGCTCAGCGCGGCGTCGGGGGACGAGGGGTCGAGGTTGTCGCGGTCCAGCAGGTTGTCCACCTGCAGCGCCAGGCTCTGGCGCGCGTCGATGCGGTAGCTCAGCTGGGCGTTGACAAAACAGGCCGGCGGCACCTTCACGCGTCCCAGCCGCGTGCCCAGCGCGGTCCACTCGACGCCGAGCTGCCAGGCTCGCCATTGCGGCGTGATCGCATGGCCCTTGACCATCCAGGTGGGCGCGTTGCTCAGGCGCCGGCCCTGCTCGTCGCGGGCGTCCATCCAGGAGGCGCTGGCGCGCCACAGCCAGCCGCCCTCGACGCGCTGCTCCACGCCCAGGTCCAGGCCGCGCAGCCGCACGCGGCCGCGGTTGACGTACTGCACCACGGCGTCGGTATCGTCGCTGAGCGGCACCTGTTCGATCAGGCGGTTCAGGCGGGTGTCGTAGAGGTTGGCGCTGAGCGCCTGGCCGGAGGCGAGCAGGTATTCCCAGGCGAGTTCGGCGGAGCCGAGCCGCTCGGGCTTGAGCCCCGGATTGGCCAGCTGCGTCTGGCCGCCGTCGTCGTAATAGCGCTCGTAGAGGTTGGGCGAGCGGAACGAGCGCGCCCACATCAGCTTCAGGGTCTGGCGCTCGTCCGGCCGGAAGACCAGCACGGTGCGCGGCGACAGCGCCGGTGAGAAGCCGCGGGCGTGGTCCAGCCGCAGGCCGGTCGTCAGCTGCCAGTGCTGCGACAGGCGCCACTGGTCCTGCACGGACAGCGCGGCGGAATCCTGCGAGACGTCGCTGTCGAGCCGCGACTCGTAGGGCGCCACTTGGTAGTTGCGCTGGATGCCGTAGGGCGAGGTGCGGATCTCCGCGCCGGCCATCAGCTCATGGTTGAGCAGGCCGCGCCAGAGCACGCGCGCGTCGAGCGTGAGCCACTGGGCATAGGACTCGTCGCGGTCGACGACGTCCGGCGACTGGCCGAAGACGTAGCGGCCGCGGAAGTCGTACTGCGACAGCCCCAGGCGCAGGCTGCGCCGCAGGTCGTCCTGCCAGCCCTCGTCGTAGGCGGCCTCGACCATCAGCTGGCGGTCGGTGTAGCGGGTGCCGGACACGCCGGGCAGGGTGCCGTAGGGGGCGGTCGGCGCGTCCTTGTCGCGCTGCACCGCGGCCATCGACAGCTTCCAACGGCCGAGCCGGTACTTGGCCAGCACCGCGGCCTGGCGCTCGCCGTCCAGGCCGCGGATCCAGCCGTCGGCGGTGCCGAGCTCCGGGAGGAAGAGCGTCTCGCCGGCGGTGCGCTGCAGGTTCAGTCCGATGAAGAGGTCGCCGCCCGCGGCGTCGGTGGCGCCGTAATGCATTTCGACCCGGCGCTGCCCGCGCGAGCCGGCGCTGCCGAGCACGGACAGGCCCGGCGCGTCGGCGCCGTCCAGCGTGACGACGTTCACGACGCCCAGCAGCGCGTTGCTGCCGTAGATCGACGACCCCGGCCCCTGGACCAGCTCCACCCGCTTGGCCCATTCCGCGACGACGGGGAATTCCAGCTGCGGCAGGCCCTGGTCGTAGATGGCGTCGTTGACGCGCTGGCCGTCGATGGCCATGAGCACGCGGGAGTTGTAGTCGCCGGGCCGGTTGAACCCGCGCACGCCGAGGTTGCTGTAGCTGCGCGTGTTGCCGAGGTAGACGCCGGGCAGGCGGCCGAGCATGTCGCCGATGGTCTGGTGGCCCAGCGCGGCGGACTCCTGGCGGGTGATCACGCTGACCGCGGCGGGCGCGTCCATCAGGCTCTGGGCGTAGCGCGACGGGCCTTGCACCTCGCGCCGGAGCAGCGCCTCGAGCTGGTCCTCGTCTTCCGCGCCCGGCGCCGCGTGGGCGCCGCGTGCGTGAGCAGGCCCAGCAGGCCGCATGCGGCCGATGCGATCAGGTACTTCACGAGGCAACGCCGTGCGGCGGCAACGGCGGTGGTGGTGGGGAGGTCGCGAAGCTTAGCGACGGAGGGCGGAAAGCGCGCTGTCAGACTTCACGGAAGCGACATGAACGGCGGAGACGGTTGCACTGTTCGGAAGCCGGACCCAAGGACCGGCGCCGCCGCCGCTCGCCGCGAAGGCCCACGGGGTGGCGCGAGCTCCGCGGGGCTCAACGCACCAGCCGGCCGCCGACGCCGAGCACGGCGAAGTCCACGTAGCGCGACGGCGCCTGGCCCTTGCCGAAGGTCAGGCGGTGGCCGCCGACGTCGGTCTCGAAGCCGCGTTCCAGCGTCTCGGTGAGGGCGGCCGCGCCGGGGGCGCTGCGCTCCAGGGCGCGCACCAGCGCCTTGGCGGCGATGAAGCCCTCCAGCGAGCGCGAGGACAGTTCCGGATCCTTGGCGTTCTGGCTCAGGCGCAGGTAGTCGCGCACCACCTCGCGGTCCAGGCGGTCGTCGGTCGGCAGCACCAGCGAGAAGGCGAAGCCGCGCGCGCGCTCGGGTCCGAGCTTCTTGAGCAGCGCCTGCACGTCGATGATGGACATGCCGTACAGCCCGGCGCGTCCGCCGGCGGCCTGGTAGCGGCTGGTGAACTCGATCGCGGCGGCGGTCGTGGCGGCGAGGAAGATCACGTCCGGCGTCTGCTTGACCATCTCGTCCACCGCCTTGCCGACCTCGGTGGTGTTGCGCGCGTAACCCGACTGGGCGACCAGCGTGAGGCCGTGGGTCTTGGCCGAGGCCTGCGCGCCGGCCAGCGCGTCGCGCCCGAGGCCGTCGTCCTGGTAGACGACCGCGACGCGGGTGCGGCCCATCTCGCCGAGCTGGCGGAACAGGCGTTCGACTTCCTCGCGGTAGCTCGCCTTGACCGGATACATGCCGCGCGCCGTGAGGATGCTGGTCGCGCCGGAGATCGCGCCGACCATGGAGACGTGGGTCTTCTCGAGCACGCCGTCCTGCTTGAGGGCCTCCAGGTTGGAGGTGCCGACGGTGCCGATCAGCGCCGTCGGGGCGTCCTGGGCGATCATTTCCTTGACCAGCCGCACCGTCTCCTCGGGCTTCTGCGCGTCGTCGCGGGTGACGAACTTGATGCGCTGTCCGCGGACGCCGCCGCGGGCGTTGACCTCGTCGATCCAGAGCTTGGCGCCGGCGCGGATGGCCTTGCCGGTGACGGCCTGCGGCCCGCTGAACGGGGCGACCTGGCCCACGACGATGTCGGCATGGACCGCCGGCGCGGCGGCCAGGCAGAGGAGGGTCAGCAAGCGGCGGGCAGCGCGAGGGAGGGCGAGGGTCATGGTCGTGACGGCGGGCATGCGGGGTCCCGCATTGTCGTCAATGCGGCAGCGGCAGTCATCACGGCCGGGCGAGGGGAGGACGCGCGGTGCGCCCGGGGTTCAGTCCGTCTCGCGGGCCGCGCGCATCAGGAACGGAGTGCCGATACTCCAGCCGAGCAGGCGCCGGCAACCGTCGACCTCGTCGTGGGAAGCCGCCCTGGGCAGTTGCTCACCGGCCACCGTGCGCTCCAGCCCGGCCAGGACCGGAGCGAAGCGTTCCCGCATGGTGGCCGAGCGTGTGGCGAGGCGCTCGCGGCAAGTCGCCGTGAAAGCGACTTGCGCCGAGGGCGACAGGCAGGACAGGAAGAAGATCATCTGCCGCCAGCCGAAAGCAAGCGTCTTGCTGGCGCGCTTGCGTTGGTGGCGGGGCACGCTCTCCGGGATCACGCGGCGTTCGAGGCGGTCCAGCACCGCGCCGAAGGCCTGTCCGGCGAGATCGGACCAGCGGTCGTTCAGCAGCGGTTGCAGTTGCAGCACGTCGACGAGCACCCCCAGGTTGTGCGTCGTCAGGATGGCGGCCTGCTCGATGACCGCGCCGTTTCGCGCGATGGAGCTTCCTCCGGGTGGCAAGGCTGCGAGTTCCAGGCAGTAGTCGTCGAAATCGGGGCAGACCTTCGTGCCCCACCGTTCCTCGATCTTCGTCATCGCGAGCACGCGCTCGACGTCGATGCCGTAGTAGCGGCTGTACAGCGCTCCTCCCGGCAGTGAGGCGAGGTGGCGTATCGCGATCGCTGCGGCGCGCACGTACTTCGCCGAGAAGGTGCCCATGAAGATGTCAGCGGCGAGCTCCTCGACGAGCGGAAGCCAAGGACCAGCGTCCGCACTGGCTTCGCGCTCGACGGCCATTGGCGGCCGGGCGACCTTTGCCAGCGCGGTCAGCTCCGATACCAGCTTGTTGGGCGTGATGGTGGCGGGGAACGCGCCGATGGCGAAGGCCGAGAACCGGCGCAGCAAGTCGCTTGCGGCGGGTTGTGGGTCGGCGTCGGCGCTGGCCTCCAAGGC
>NZ_VOSR01000439.1:0-5777 GCF_007997345.1 Mitsuaria sp. TWR114 | reverse complement strand
GCCGCCCGCCCGGCGGCGCATCGGCGCGATCGCGGGGCGCGATGCGGCGACGGATGCCGGAACGACGGCGGCCCAGGCGAACGGCACGGACAGCCGGAGGAGACCCCGGCCGTTCGCGCTTCCCGGTGGTGACCCACCTCGGGCGACGCCTGCGCGGTGAAGGAATCATCACCGGACAGGGCGCCCTGATCGCCAGTTGCGCGAAGCGTGCAGTGTAGCCGCACCGGAGCGGGGCACGGCGCGGGTCGTGACATTGTTCCTGGCTGGAGGCACGCCGACGCGCCAATGAAAAAACGGGTTCCGAGGAACCCGTTTTTTCGAGGCGCGGTGGCTGGATCAGCGCATCACGGCGGTCATCGCGACCTGCTCGCCGCCGGTGGCCGGCGCCGAGGCCGGCTCGCGGATCGGGCGCGGCGCGGACGGGCTGACGTTGCGGCCCTGGACCACCGCCTTGAGCAGGTCCTGCTCGGCCAGCACGCGGGCGGCGTAGCCGGTGTCGTCGGGCAGGTTGGTGGCGCCGACGTAACGACGCAGGCCTTCCTCGAGGCTGCCGGCGCGCTGGATGCATTCCTTGAGCACCTGCACGCCGACGCGCAGGTTGGTGATCGGGTCGAACGCGGCCAGGTTGCCGCCGAAGGCCTCGTACTTGTCGTCGTGCACGCGCGTCATCACCTGCATCAGGCCCTGTGCGCCGACGGCGCTCTGGGCGAAGGGGTTGAAGCCCGATTCGATCGCCATGATCGACAGGATCAGCGTGGGATCGACGCGCGCGCGCTGGCCCACGTCCCAGGCTTCCTTGACCAGGCGGCTGACCGGCTCGGGCGCGACGCGGTAGCGGCGCGCCAGGTAGTTGGCGACCAGCGCCTGCTGGCGGGTCAGCTCCTTGGGATCGACCGCGGTGGCGCGGGTGATCGCCTCGGGCTCGGCCATCAGCGCGAGCACGTCGCCGGAAGCCTCGACGCGCGCCTCGTGGCGGGCGTTGAGCCAGCCCAGCACCTGGCCTTCCAGTTGCTGGCGCAGGTCGGCCTGGCTGGCGAAGACCAGCCCGACGGCGACGACGGCGAAGCCCACCAGGGCGAGCGTGTTGTGGCTGACGACCAGCAAACCCTGGCCGATGTCCTTGATGAACAGCACCAGGGCGGCACGCGCCTGGCGGGGGAGGGATAGCAGGTCCGAACGCGCTGTCATGCGACTCCTTTCTCCGACCACGCCCGGTGTGTGCGGGACGAGTCGCAGATCGCGTTCACTCGTCGGACGCACCCTTGGGGGTGGCGATAATGGGCCGGTTCGGGCGTTGTCGGCGGCTCGGAGGGCTCTCAGAGGGCTCCGGGCGCTTGGCGCGACAGACGGGCGATCCAGCGTCCATTGGCAGCGGACCGGTTTCGCCGTCCCAAGGCGAAGACCGGGATAACCCTGGGGGCCAGGGCAGGGCGCGATTCTATGGATCAACAATAACCCGTCAATAGTATGGGGCTTGTCCATCAAAACTTTTGGTTATGAAGTACCGAGATCTGCGTGACTTTGTGGGCGCTTTGGAAGGCATGGGGGAACTGCGTCGGGTGACCGATCCGGTGTCGCCGGTGCTGGAGATGACGGCCCTCAGCGACCTGGTGCTGAGGGCGGAAGGGCCGGCTCTGCTGTTCGAGCGGCCCACCGGTCACCGCATGCCGGTGCTGGCCAACCTGTTCGGCACGCCGCGCCGGGTGGCGCTGGGCATGGGCGCGGAGTCGACCACCCAATTGAGGGAGGTCGGCCAGTTGCTGGCGACGCTCAAGGAGCCGGAACCGCCGCGCGGCATGCGCGACCTGGGCAAGCTGGCGCAGATGGGCAAGGCGCTGTGGGACATGAAGCCGGCGCTGGTCAAGCGGCCGGTCTGCCAGGAACAGGTGGTCGAGGGCGCGGCCGTCGACCTCAAGCAGCTGCCCATCCAGACCTGCTGGCCAGGCGACGTCGGCCCGCTGCTGACCTGGGGCCTCGTGGTGACGCGCGGACCGCAGCGGATCGCCAACCCCCGGTTGCGCCAGAACCTGGGTATCTATAGACAGCAGCTGATCGGCCGCCGGCAGCTGATCATGCGCTGGCTGGCGCATCGCGGCGGCGCCCTCGATTTCCGCGACTTCGCGATCGCGAATCCGGGACAGCCTTTCCCGATCGCGGTGGCGCTGGGCGCGGACCCGGCGACGACGCTCGGGGCGGTGACGCCGGTGCCGGACACCCTGTCCGAATACCAGTTCGCCGGGCTGCTGCGCGGCTCGCGGACGGAGGTCGCCGACACGCAGGTCGGCGAGGCCGGCCGGATGCTGCAGGTGCCCGCGACTTCGGAGATCGTGCTGGAGGGGCACATCCCGCCGGCGGCGCCCGGCTTCACCGGCCACAGCGAGGACGGCATCCCGCTCAAGGAGAAGGGCGGCTACCTGCACGCGCTGGAGGGGCCCTACGGCGACCACACCGGCTATTACAACGAGCAGGACTGGTTCCCCGTGTTCGAGGTGAACCGCATCACCCAGCGCGACGGCGCGATCTACCACTCGACCTACACCGGCAAGCCGCCCGACGAGCCGGCGGTGCTGGGCGTGGCGCTGAACGAGGTGTTCGTTCCGATCCTGCAGAAGCAGTTCCCGGAGATCGTCGACTTCTACCTGCCGCCGGAGGGCTGCAGCTACCGGATGGCGGTGATCTCGATCAAGAAGGCCTATCCGGGCCACGCGAAGCGGCTGATGTTCGGCCTGTGGAGCTACCTGCGCCAGTTCATGTACACCAAGTTCATCGTGATCGTGGACGAGGACGTGGACATCCGCAGTTGGCAGGACGTGATCTGGGCGATCACGACCCGCATGGATCCGGTGCGGGACACGACGCTGGTCGAGGGCACGCCGATCGATTACCTGGACTTCGCCTCGCCGGTCAGCGGACTGGGCGGGAAGATGGGCCTGGACGCGACCAACAAGTGGCCGGGCGAAACCAGTCGCGAGTGGGGGCGCGTCATCGAGATGCCGGCCGAGCACAAGGCCCGCGCGGCGGATCTCTATCAGCGTTTGTTCGGGGGCTAGGAATGTCCTGATTCCTAGGGGGCGCGGCTTGAATAGGCCGGATGGCCCACCTAAGGTTGTCAGGCCTTTCCGGCACTTCCTCTGGCGCAGTCTCTGCGCGCCAGGAGCCCTGCGGTAGATCGCCGCGGAGCCCCAAAGGCGGCTGGTCCGCCCACCCCCTCCCGTCCGGGATGCCCGGCGCGGAGGGGGTTTCTATTTGGGGCGGCTGCGCGATCCCGGCCCGGCGGATGGCCCGTTCAGTGGCCGGCCAGGTAGCCCAGCCATTCGTAGCCCAGGTAGCGCGCGCGGGCGGTGCCGTCCTGCGACGGCAGCAGGTCGCGCCATTCGAACCCGGACAGCGCCAGGCCCATCGGCGCTGGCACCAGCTCGACCCCGGGCGGCAGTTCCTCCCGGAAGGCGCGCAGCGCCCGGCGCATGTGGACGTCGTGCGTGACCAGCACGACGCGGCGCACGGGCTGGCCGCGGAGCAGCTCGGCGGTGTAGCGCGCGTTCTCGCGGGTGTCGGTGGCGCGATCCTCCTTCGCGGCAAGCTTGAAACCGAACTCCTGCGCCGCGGTGCGCTCGGCCAGCGCGGCCTCGGTCATGCGGTCCCCGGGCTCGTCGCGCGGCGTGCCGCCGGTGAAGATCAGCGGGATGCCGGTGCGGCGCGAGAGCCAGATGCCGTAGCGCAGCCGTTCGATCGACGCCGGCTTGAGCTGCGCGCTGCCGTACTCCGGCATCAGCCGGCGGGCGCCGCCGCCGAGCACGACGATGACGCTGTCCCCCGGCGGGATGTCCTGGAGCCGCTGGATCTGCACGGCCTGCTGCGGGCCGAGCAGGCGCTGCTGCAGCCACAGCGCGCCCAGTTCGGTGCTGCCGACCCAGACCGCGACCAGCCCGGCCGCGAAGAGCGCGCCCGACAACCACCGCCGGCGATGCCGCAGCCACCAGGCGAGCAGCAGCAGCGGAAAGGCGCCGGTGGGTGGCAGGAGGAAGGCAGCGACCGCGTGTATCAGGTCGTTCATCGGGAGCCGGGGATGGGTGTCAGGTGTTGAGGCCCGCCAGCATAATCAGCTTCCTTGACGATTCGACCGGTCCCTGCCGGCTGCGCCCGTGTTCTTCTCCGCTCTTCCCGTCTGGCCCCGGCGCGTCCTGCGCGCGCTCGTGGGCCTGGTGCTGTTCCTCGTGGCCCTGCTGCTGGTCGCGTGGGTGGCATTGCCGATGTGGATCGAGCGGGCGGGCGTGCGGATCGCGACGGAGCAACTCGGCCGGACGGTGACGCTCGGCCGCGCCAGCTTCACGCCGTGGCGGCTGGCGCTGACGCTGGAGGACCTGAAGATCGCCGGCCCCGCGGCGCAGGCGCCGCCGCTGCTGGAGGTGCGTCGTGTCCGGGCGGCCCTGTCGCCACGCTCGCTCTGGCACCTGGCGCCGGTGCTGTCCTCGCTGACGGTAGAGGCGCCGCGCGGGCGCGTCGCGCTGCTGCCGGACGGCAAGACCGATCTGGACGACATCCTCGCCCGGCTGGCCGGGACGCCGAAGACGCCGCCGTCGCCGGACGACGGCCCGGCCGAGGCGGCGCTCTACAACATCGAACTGACCGACGGCGAATTCCGCCTGGACGACCGGACCGCCGGCATGGTCCATGAGCTCAAGGCGCTGCACCTGGGCATTCCCTTCCTGTCGACGCTCGACGCGGACGTCGAGGTGCATGTGCAGCCGCGCCTGTCCGGGCAGTTGAATGGCGTGGGATTCCAGAGCGAAGGCCAGGCGCAGCCGTTCGCGGACACCCGCAGCGCGAGCATGACCGTCAAGCTCGAAGCGCTGGACCTGTCGGCCTATCGCGCCTACTGGCCCAAGTCGCTGCCGATGCGCCTGGCGCAGGGCCGGCTCGACACGCAACTGACGCTCGACTTCAAGCAGCCGCCCGGGCAGGCGCCCGAGGTCAAGATCAGCGGCCGCACCGCGCTGCGCGACCTGTCGCTGCAGCGTGGCGCCGGCGACGGCGTCTGGGCGGACTGGCTGCGCTGGCAGGCGCTGACCGTCGACCTGGCCGACGTCCAGCCGCTGAAGCGGCAGGTGATGCTGCGCGCGGTCACCTTGAAGCAGCCCGAGCTGCTGATGGGGCGCGACGCGCAAGGCCGGCTGTGGCTGCCGGACATGCCGCCGGAGTCGAAGCCGCCGGAGCCCGCAGCCGCCGCCTCGGCGGCCGGTGCCTCCAGAACGCCGCGGCGCCGTGGCGCGTCGGCGTCAGCGCCTGGCGCTGGAAGGCGGCCGTGTCGGCTGGACCGATGAGACGCTGCGTCCGGCCGCCCGCTGGGGGTGGACGCCCTGAGCGTGACCGGCAGCGGGCTGAACTGGCCGCTGGCGGCGAAGGCGGCGCCGGTCGAGATCACCGCCACCCTGGGCGCCGACGGCGCAGCGTCGCCCGCGACGGTCTCCGGCAAGGGCCAGGTCGGCGCGGCCGGCATCGCGCTGGACTGGGCCGTGAAGGACCTGGCGCTGGACGGGCTCGCGCCTTACCTGAAGGCGGCGACGCCGCTGGCCGTGCGCGGCCGATTCGCGACGCAGGGCGCCGTGCGCGCCGGTCCCGGCGGCGAGGACGTCAAGCTGTCGCTGAAGGGGCTCAGCCTGGACGGCTTGGAGATCGCTGACGGCAAGCAGCCGGTGCTGGCGCTCAAGCAGCTGAGCCTGGACCAGGCGGAGCTGCTCCTGGACAGCCGCCGGCTGAGCGCCGGCAAGCTGGCGCTG
>NZ_VOSR01000438.1:0-1473 GCF_007997345.1 Mitsuaria sp. TWR114 | reverse complement strand
GCGGTCGCGCTGCTGCGGCGCCTGCGCGACGAGGCCGGCGTGCGCGTCGACGACGTGCTGCTCTGCCCGCACGAACCCGATGCCCAGGGCCGGCCGGCCTGCCTGTGCCGCAAGCCGGCGCCGGGCATGCTGATCACCGCCGCGCGGCGGCACGGGCTGGACTTGACGCGCTCCTGGATGGTGGGCGACACGCTGGACGACGTCGAGGCCGGCCGCCGGGCCGGCGCGCGCGGCCTGCTCTTCG
Source organism: Mitsuaria sp. TWR114 (assembly GCF_007997345.1). Taxonomy (NCBI): domain Bacteria; kingdom Pseudomonadati; phylum Pseudomonadota; class Betaproteobacteria; order Burkholderiales; family Sphaerotilaceae; genus Roseateles; species Mitsuaria sp. TWR114. Next base: position 1,229 of record NZ_VOSR01000438.1, on the reverse strand, counting down.
ACAGTGGCGGCGAGACCGTGTGGCGGCGCTCGCCGCTGCGCGAGCCCGAGGCCGTCTTCGACAACTGGGCGGCGCTGGCCGCCCACGTGCTGGACGAGGTCGCGACCGGCGCGGCACCAGCCGGGAGACCGACATGATCGACAAGTGGGACAGCTCGCTCAAGTGCGTGCCGCCGGAGCGCCTGCGAGAGATGGCCGCGCGGCTGGCGCGCCCGCTGGTGTTCACCAACGGCGTCTTCGACATCCTGCACGCCGGCCATGTGCGCGGCCTGGAGGCGGCCAGCGCGCAGGGCAGCAGCCTGGTGGTCGCGCTCAACAGCGACCGCTCGGCGCGCGGCCTGGGCAAGCGCGGCGATCGGCCGTACCACACGCTGGAGGACCGGGCGCGCGTGGTCGGCGCGCTGGCCTGCGTGTCCTGGGTCACCTGGTTCGACGAGCCCACGCCGCAGGCGCTGCTCGAGGCGCTGCGGCCCGATGTCTACGTCAAGGGCGGCGACTACCGCGTCGAGGAACTGCCGGAGACGCCGCTGGTGCGCAGCTGGGGCGGCCGGGTCTCGATCGGGCCCTACCTGCGCGGCCATTCGAGCACCCAGTTGATCGAACACCTGCGGGCCCCGGCGCCATGACCGCGACCACGCTCCCCGAACTGGCGCCGCCGGAGGTGCTGATCGTCGGCGACTGCATGCTGGACGTGTACCTCGAGGGCGCGGTGCATCGCATCTCGCCCGAGGCGCCGGTGCCCATCCTGCGCCTGCATCGCCAGTCGCAGCGGGCCGGCGGCGCCGCCAACGTCGCGCTCAACCTGGCGCGGTTGCGGTGCCCCTGCACCGTCAGCGGCCTGGTGGGCACCGACACCGCCGGCGCCTGCCTGGTCGCGCTGCTGGACCAGCCCGGCATCACGCAGCGCTTCGTCCGCGGGCCGGCGATCGACACCATCCAGAAGATCCGCATGGTCAGCCAGCGGCAGCAGCTGCTGCGCATGGACGTCGAGTCCGAGCCGCCCGCCGCCAGCGTCGACGAGCTCACGACGCTGGCGGGCGAGCTGGCCGCGCGCCACCGCTGGATCCTGGTGTCCGACTACGCCAAGGGCGCGCTGCGCCAGGTGCGGACGCTGATCGAGCGCTGCCAGGACCTGCCCTGCCGGGTGCTGGTCGACCCCAAGCGCAAGGACCTGGAGGCCTATCGCGGCGCCTGGCTGATCAAGCCCAACCTGGCCGAGCTGCGCGAGCG
>NZ_VOSR01000437.1:0-3883 GCF_007997345.1 Mitsuaria sp. TWR114 | reverse complement strand
CGTAGGCGCCGCCGGCCTTGAGGATGGCCAGCACGCCGACCATCATCTCTATCGATCGATCGACGGCCAGTCCCACGCGCGAGTCCGGGCGCACCCCCAGCGCGATGAGGCGATGCGCGAGTCGGTTCGCGCGCTCATTGAGCTGACCGCGCGTCAGCGTGCTCTGCCCAAAGACCAGCGCCGGTGCATCCGGGTCCATCGCCGCTTGGCGCTCGATGAGGTGGTGCATCGGCACCGCCTCCGTCGCCTCATCGCTGTTGATGCTCAAGCGTTCCAGCCGCTCGAACTCCTCCGACGACATCAGCACCACATCCCCGACGGCTCGCTCCGGCGTCGCGCTGATCGCTTCCAGCATCGCCACGAGATGCCCCGCCATGCGCTCGATCGTGTCGACCTCGAACAGTTCGGCCGCGTAGCTGAAGCTCGCCTCGATGCCGCCGGTCGGCAGTTCGGTCGTGTGCAGCGTCAGCTCGAACTGCGCTTCGCGCTCGGCCAGCGCGACCGGCTCGATCTCGAGTCCCGGCAGCCGGCGTGCCGTCAGATCCTCCCCACGAAGGTGGTTGAACATCACCTGGAACAGCGGATGCACGCCCAGCGTGCGCGCCGGCTGGAGCGCCTCGACCAGTTGCTCGAACGGCAGGTCCGGATGGGCCTGCGCGCCGATCGCGGCTTCGCGAGTCTGCGCCAGCACCCGCGCCAGCGGCATCCGCGTGTCGATGCGGTTGTCCAGCACCTGCGTGTTGACGAAGAAGCCGACCACCGGCGCGATCTCCGGCCGGTCGCGGTTGGCGATGGGCACGCCGACGCGGATCTCCGACTGCGCGGTCCAGCGGCTCAGCACCGCCTGGAAGCCGGCCAGCAGCACCATGAACAGGGTCGCGCCCTCGTCGCGGGCGCGTTGGCGCAGGTGCGCCGACAGTGCCGGCGGCAGCGTCCAGGCGTGGCGCGCGGCCCGGTAGCGGCCGTCGGGCTGTCGCGGATGATCAGCTGGCAGCTGCAGCACGGGCTGCTCGGCGCCGAGCCGCTCGCGCCAGTAGTCCAGTTGGCGCTGCCACTCGGCGCCTGCCTGCCACTGGCGCTGCCACACCGCGAAGTCCGCGTACTGGATGGGCCAGGGCGCCAGCGTCGTCGCCTCGTCCCGCACGGCGGCGGCGTAGTCCGCGAAGACCTCGTCCACCACGATGCGCATCGACCAGCCGTCGGACACGATGTGATGCATCACGACGACCAGTTGGTGCCGATCGATGCCCTGCCGCAGCAGGCCGACACGGATCAGCGGACCGGTGGTCAGGTCGAACGGCGTCCGGACGAGCCGTCGCGCCTGCGCTTCGTCGGCAAGCAGGGTGAATGCCACCCCGGCCGTGCCGGGTGCTTGCACCCGCTGCTCCACCGCGCCGCCCTCGCCCAGCCGGAAGACGTGCGCAGCGATTCGTGCCGCCGCACCAGCGAATCGAAGCTGTTGCGTAGCGCGTCGACATCCAGCGCACCGTGCAGGTTCAGCGCGCCAGCGATGTGATACGCGGTGCTGGTCGGGTCCAGCTGCCACAGGAACCATTGACGCTGCTGCGCGAATGACAGCGGCATGCCGGCCGCACGGGCCTTGTCGCCCAGCGGCACGACGGCGGACCGCACGCTCGAGGTGATGGACGACGCAACGGACGGCGCGGTCGCAGCCCCTGCTGTGTCCGCGTGGATCTCCGCTACCACGCGCGCGAGCGCCGCCACCGTCGGATGCTCGAAGACATGCCGCGGCAGGAGGCGCCAGCCTCGCTGATGCCCCAACGCGACGACCTTGAGACTCAGGATCGAATCGCCGCCTGCGGCGAAGAAGTTGTCGCCGCGGCCGATCCGCGCCAAGCCCAGCACCTCGGCGAACAGAGTCGCCACGGCCGCTTCAATCTCTCCGCGAGGCGCCTCGAACACGTCGGCGATCTGCGGCTCCGGCGAAGGCAACGCGCGCCGATCGACCTTGCCGTTCGGGTTGAGCGGCAGGGCCTCCAGCACGACGACCGCGGCCGGCACCATGTAGTCGGGCAGCGTCCGCGCGACCTCAGCGATCACCGTGGCCGGGTCGGCCACACGGCCCTCTCTCGCGACGACATAGGCCACGAGCCGCGTGCCGCTCGCGCCCGGTGCGGCGACGACCACGGCGTCGCGCAGTTCCGGCTGGGTCTTGAGCGCGGCCTCGACCTCACCCAGCTCGATGCGGAACCCGCGCACCTTGACCTGGTGGTCGATGCGACCGAGGTACTCCAGCTCGCCATCGACGCCCCAGCGCACCAGATCGCCGGTGCGATACAGCCGCGAGCCCGGCGCGCCGAACGGATCGGCGACGAAGCGCTCGGCCGTCAGGCCGGCGCGGTCGAGGTAGCCGCGCGCCAAGCCGGTCCCACCCAGATAGAGCTCGCCCGGCACGCCGGCGGGGCATGGCGACAGATGGCGGTCGAGCACGCGGGCGGTCCGGTCACCGACGGGGCGACCGATCGGCACGGTCGGCCGGTCACCAAGGCGTTCGATCTCCTCGGCTGGAACGTCCCAGGCGCACGGCGTGATCACAGCCTCGGTCGGGCCATAGGAATTCACCAGGCGCCGCGGGAGGAAGGCGTCGCGCGCCGCGTGGAAGTCGGCGGCGGACCAGGCCTCGCCACCGGCGATGCACAGCCGAACCGGAAGCCGCCCGCCGGCGTGCTCAGCCGCGAGCTGCCGCAGATAGGCCGGCGGCAAGTGCAGCGCCGTCACGCCCTCGCGACGGACGGTGCGAGCGACCTCCTCGATCGACCAGCCGTCCCGCGGCAGCAACACGACGGCCGCGCCGTGGATCAGCGGCGCCATCCATTGCGAGCCGGCGGCGTCGAAGCTGATCGACGCGAACTGCAGCAGGCGATCCTCGTGGGTGAGCTCGAGCCGCTTGCCGATCGCCTGCAGGTGCATGGCCAGCGGCCCGTGCGCGACGGCCACGCCCTTGGGCCGGCCGGTCGAGCCGGAGGTGTAGATGACGTAGGCGAGCTGGTCGGCCGCGAGCGCCGGAAGCGGCAGCTCGTCGCACGCCGAAGCGTCGGGGCCGTCCGGTTGATCGATGCACAGCGTCGGCACGCCCTCGGACACCGGCATGCGATCGAGGACGTCGGACCGCGTGAGCAGCAGCGCGATGCGGCTGTCCTCGATCATGTGGCGCAGGCGCGCCGGCGGATACGACGGGTCCAGCGGCACGTAGGCGCCACCGGCCTTCAGGATGGCCAGCAAGCCGACGATCATGTCGAGCGAACGCGGCAGCGCCAGGCCGACGCGTGACTCCGGCGTCACGCCCCGCGCGATCAGCCGGCGCGCCAGGCGGTTCGCGCGCGCCTCCAGTTCCGCGCGGGAGAGCTGGCCGTCGCTGGCGATGACCGCGATCGCCTCGGGCCGCGCGTGAGCCTGCCGCTCGATGAGCTCAGGGACGGTCGCGGCCATCGACGCAGGGACCGATGCCGATGCCGATGCCGAGGTCGAGGTCGGAGTCGGCGCCCGCAACGTCGTCGCAGTCGCTGCGGCGACCGCCGCCTGAATCGCATCGCCGCCGCTCCATGCGTGCCACTGCGACAGCGCCGCCGGATCCAGACCACCGAGCTCGCACAAGGGCTGATCGGGGTCTTCGGCCAGCGCGCGCGTGACTTCCTCGACCGCGGCCAGCACCTGCGCCCCGATGGCCTCGGCATCGAGCGTCCGATCCACCTGCGCCACCAGCCCGAAGCCATCGCCGAAGTCGTCCACCGACAGCGCGAAGGGATAGTTGGTGCGCTCCTCGCCATCGAGCAGCCGCACGCCGTCCCCGTCGAGCACGGCGCTCACCGGCTGGCGGCGGCTGTGGCGGTAGTTCAGCAGCGCGGAGAACAGCGGCGTGCCG
>NZ_VOSR01000436.1:0-8142 GCF_007997345.1 Mitsuaria sp. TWR114 | reverse complement strand
GAACGGCGCCGGCAAGTCCACGCTGATCAAGGTGCTCACCGGCCTCTACGCGCCGGATGCCGGCCGCATCGAACTCGGCGGCGCGCCCATCGCGCCCCGCTCCACCGCCGACGCGCAGGCGCTGGGCATCAGCACCGTCTACCAGGAGGTCAACCTCGTCCCCAACCTCTCGGTGGCGGAGAACCTCTTCATCGGCCGCTATCCGCGGCGCTGGGGCCAGATCGACTGGCGCCGCATGCGCGAGCGCTCGCGCCAGCTGCTGGCGGAACTGGAGCTCGACATCGACGTGGACGCGCCGCTGGCGCGCTACTCGCTGTCCATCCAGCAGATGGTGGCCATCGCGCGGGCGCTCAACATCTCGGCGCGCGTCCTCATCCTCGACGAGCCCACCTCCAGCCTCGACGAGGCCGCGGTCCAGCACCTGTTCCGCGTCATGCGCCGGCTGCGCGAGCAGGGCATGGCCCTGCTCTTCGTCACCCACTTCCTGGACCAGGTCTACGCCGTCTCCGACCGCATCACCGTCATGCGCAACGGCCGCACCGAGGGCGAGTACCTCGCCCGCGACCTCGGCCGGCTCGAACTGATCCAGAAGATGGTGGGCCCGCACGCCGCCTCGACGGCACCACCCGCGTCCTGCGCCCAGACCACCACGCCGGCGCTGACCACCCACGGCCTGGCCCGCCGCGGCGCCTTGCAGCCGCTGGACCTGGAGATCCGCGAGGGCGAGGTGCTGGGCCTGTGCGGCCTGCTGGGATCGGGCCGCACCGAGGCAGCGCGGCTGCTCTTCGGCGCGGACACCGCCGATGCCGGCGACATCGAGATCGCCGGCCAGCGCCAACGCTTCGCGTCCCCCCGACAGGCCATCGCGAGCGGCCTGGCCTTCTGCTCCGAGGACCGCAAGCTCGAGGGCGCGGTGCTGGCGCTCTCGGTCCGAGAGAACATCGTGCTTGCGCTGCAGGCGCGGCAGGGGTGGTGGCGAGCGATCCCGCTCAAGCGCCAGCAGGCGATTGCTGCCGACTACGTCCAGCGCCTGGGCATCAAGACGGCGGACATCGAGACGCCGATCGGCCTGCTCTCCGGCGGCAACCAGCAGAAAGCGCTGCTGGCCCGCTGGCTGCTGACGCAGCCGCGCCTGTTGATCCTGGACGAGCCGACGCGCGGCATCGACGTTCGCGCGAAGGAGGAGATCATGGACGAGGTTCGTCGCCTGTGTGCCGAGGGCAACGACGAGGACCGCCGCATGGCGGTGTTGTTCATCTCGTCCGAGCTCCCCGAGGTCCTGCGCTGCAGTGATCGCATCGTCGTGCTGCGCGACCGCCGCGCGATCGGCACCTACGAACGGGGCCAGCTCGACGAACGCTCGGTCCTTGAAGTGATCGCCGCCGATGGTCCTCGGTAGCAAAACCGTTGAAGGAAGGTGGTGGTTGGGGACGGCAGTGCGTGGGGTTTTGGCGCTTGCCGCCAAGGCCCCATGCACTGGCGGCCAACGCCCCGACCGCGGCAGTGAATGCCAGAGCGCATGAATCGAAAGACTCCCGTGACAGACGCCCTCCCCCTGAGCGCTCTCCCGACGCCGAAGCGTCGCCGCGTTTTCGCCCTCATGGCCGAGCACCCTTTGCTCCGCCCGATCGCCGCGCTGGCGATCCTGTTGCTGATCGACGTGATCCTGCTGCCCGGCTTCTGGCACCTGGAGATCAAGGACGGCCACCTGTACGGCCCGCTGATCGACATCCTGAACCGTGCTGCGCCCTTGATGCTGGCGGCCTTGGGCATGAGCCTGGTGATCGCGACGCGCGGGATCGACGTGTCGATCGGCGCCGTCGTGGCGATCGCCGCGACGGTGGCGGCGATGCTGGTCAACGGTGACCAGCCCCTGGTGCTGGCCTATGCCGGCGCGCTGGGCGCCGCGCTGCTGTGCGGGGTCTGGAACGGCGTACTGGTGGCCGGCCTGAAGCTGCAGCCGATCATCGCGACATTGATCCTGATGGTGGCGGGCCGCGGCCTGGCGCAGCTGCTGTCGGACGGCCAGATCCTGACCGTCTACCGCGACGATTTCTTCGTGCTGGGCGGCGGCTACCTGCTGGGGCTGCCGGTGTCGCTGTGGGTCGTGGCGGCGCTCTCGCTCGCCACCATCGCGCTGCTGCGCAAGACCGCGCTGGGCCTGTTCATCCAGGCGGTGGGCCTCAACCCGGTCGCCTCGCGCCTGGCGGGCCTGCGCACCGCGACGCTGATCTTCGGCACCTATGTCTTCGCCGCCGGCTGCGCGGGCCTGGCCGGCCTGATGATCGCGTCCAACATCAAGAGCGCCGACGCCAACAATGCCGGCCTGCTGCTGGAGCTCGACGCCATCCTGGCCGTGACACTGGGTGGCGCCTCGCTGGCCGGTGGCCGCTACCACCTGGCCGGCGCGCTCATCGGCGCGCTGATCATCCAGACCTTGACGACGACGATCTACTCGCTGGGCGTGCCGCCCGAAGTGAACATGGTGGTCAAGGCCATCGTCGTGTTCCTGCTCTGCATCCTGCAATCGAGCGAGCTGCGGCCGATGCTGCGCCGGCTCGCCCCGCGCGGAGGCGCCCGATGACTCCCCTCGCCCTCTTCCAGCGCTGGCTCCGCCAACCCGCCTTCAGCGCGCAGGTCACCGTCGTGCTGCTGCTCGCGCTGATCGCCGCCGGCGGCGCCCACTACACCGGCTTCGCCGCGCCGCAGGTGATGCTCAATCTGATCATCGACAACGCCTACCTGCTGGTGCTGGCCGTCGGCATGAGCCTGGTGATCCTGTCGGGCGGCATCGACCTGTCGGTCGGCGCGGTGCTGGCGCTGGCCACGACCGTCGCCGCCTGGCTGCTGCATCACGCGCACTGGCCGGCCTGGGCCGTCATCGCGCTCGTGCTCGGCGGCGGCGCGGCCTTCGGCGTGCTGCAGGGCGCGCTCATCCATGCGTTCCGGCTGCAGCCCTTCATCGTGACGCTGGCCGGCATGTTCCTCGCGCGCGGCCTGTGCTATCTGATCAGCGTCGATTCGATCACCATCGACGATCCCACCTTCGTGCTGGTATCCCAGACGCAATGGGCGGTGCCCGGCGGCTTCATCTCGCCCAGCGCCGCGATCGCGTTGGCGGTGCTGGTGGCGGGGATCTGGCTGGCGCATCGCAGCGCCTTCGGGCGTGCCGTCTACGCGCTGGGCGGCAACGAGCAGTCGGCACTGATGATGGGCCTGCCGGTCGGGCGCACCAAGCTGATGGTGTACGGCCTCAGCGGCCTGTGCGCCGCCCTCGCCGGCCTGCTCTTCGCGTTCTACATGCTCAGCGGTTACGGCCTGCATGCGCAAGGCGCGGAGCTGGATGCGATCGCCGCGGTGGTCATCGGCGGCACGATGCTCAGCGGCGGCTATGGCTACGTCGCTGGCGCGCTGTCGGGCGTGCTGGTGCTGGGAGTGATCCAGACGCTGATCGCCTTCGACGGCACGCTCAGTTCCTGGTGGACCAAGATCGTCATCGGCGCGCTGCTGTTCGTGTTCTGCGTCGTGCAGCGCCTGCTGGCGCGGCCCGCGGGCCAGGCCTGAGTTGGCGTCCGACTTCTACCCTTCGATTCCTTCCCGCATGAATCCCTCCGCGTTCAGGTCCTGCCTCGCCGCCGCGCTGGTCACCGCCCTCGCGATCACCGCCGCGCCGGCGCGAGCCGCCAACCCGCTCTTCCCCCAGCTCTACACCGCCGATCCCGCGGTGCTGATCGACAAGGGCCGCGTCTACCTCTACGTCGGCCATGACGAAGCCAAGCCCGATGGCAAGGACTTCGTGATGAACGAGTGGCGGGTCTATTCCAGCTGCGACCTGGTGCGCTGGACCGACCATGGCTCGCCGATGAAGGCGCTGGACTTCAAGTGGGCCAAGGGCCGCGCCTGGGCCTCGGACATCACCCGCCGGGTCGTCGACGGCAAGCCGACCTACTTCTTCTACACGACCGTCGAGCATGCGACGGTCCCCGGCTTCGCCATCGGCGTCGCGAGTTCGGACAGCCCCACCGGCCCGTTCAAGGACGCGCGCGGCTCCGCCCTGGTCACCAACGACATGACCACCCAGACCGACATCGCCTGGGACGACATCGACCCGGCTGTGTTTGTCGACGACGACGGCCAGGCCTACCTCTACTTCGGCAACACGGTGCTGAAGGTCGCGAAGCTGGCGCCGTCGATGACGGCGTTGGCCGGCCCCATCGACGTCGTGCCGGTCAAGGACTTCACCGAGGCGTCCTACCTGCACAAGCACGGCGCGACCTACTACCTGTCCTACTCGCAGCATTTCCCCGAGGAGACGGCGTACATGACCGGCCCGTCGGCCACCGGCCCGTGGACGCCGCGCGGCGTGATCATGGCGAAGAACGCGGGGACGCCGACGATCCATCAGGCGATCTTCGAGTTCAACGGCAAGAGCTACATCGCCTACCACAACGCCAAGCTGCCCGGTGGCGGCGAGTTCCGCCGCTCCGTCGCCATCGAGGAACTGCACTACAACCCGGACGGCACGATCCGCTTCATCCCGCAGACCGACGCCGGTCCCGCCGCGAATCCCTCGCCGGGTTGCCGGGGCTGAGCCCCTCGGCCCGTCAGCGTCTCAGCGCGCGTAGAGCTCCCTGGCGACGCCGCGCACCTCCTGCAGCAGCGTCCGCGCCCCGGGCGACAGCAGGTGCCCCTCGCGCGTGATGATGCCGAACGCGTCCATGCTGCAGGGCAGCTCGATCGGCAGGATCGCCAGCGCCTTCAGCGAGGCATAGTAGCGCGCCACCTCGATGGGCATCACATGCAGCGCGTCGGTCTGCTGCAGCAGCGCCGTGATCACCAGCAGCGCCGTCGTGTCGACGGCATCGGCCGGCGGCTCGATCGCGGCGCGCCGGAACATCTGCTCCCAGCGATGCCGCAGCACGCTGCCGGGCGGCGGCAGGATCCACGCCTGGGTGGCCAGGTCGGCCAGCGACAGGTCGTCGCGCAGCAGCAGCGGATGCCCGATCCGGGCGACGGCGCAGGCCGGCTCGCCGCTAAGTTCCTCGTACTGCAGGCCCGACACGCTGTCCTCCTCGAGGATGCGGCCGATCATGAAGTCGAGCACGCCGCGCTGGAGCTGGTCCAGCAGCACCTTGCTGGTCTCCATCTGCACGCCGATGCGCAGCAGCGCGCCTGCGCCTTGACCCGCGCGATCGCGCGCGGCAGCAGCGACATGCCCGGCGTCATGATCACGCCGACCTCGACCTGCCCGGTCAGGCCCTTCTTGAGCGCGACGATGTCGTCGTGCGCCGCCGCCAGGCTGGTCAGCGCCATGCGCGCATGCCGGATCATGGTCTCGCCGAACAGCGTCGGCTCCATGCCGCGCGGCAGGCGCTCGAAGAGCTTGACCTCCAGCATGTCCTCCAGGTCCTTGAGCTGCTTGGACGCGGCGGGCTGGGTCATGCACAGCGCCTCGGAGGCGCGGTGGATGTTGCGGTGGTCGTCCAGCGCGATGAGCAGCAGCAGCTGCCGCGTCTTCAGCCGCGCGCGCAGGAACCAGTTGGGATTGGGAGCGTCGTCCATCGCGTCGGGGTCGGTCAGGCCAGGTCCACGATGCCCTTGGCGGAGAGCACGTTGCTCAGGTCATCGCCGGTTTCCTGCAGCTGCACCAGCGTGGCCTGGCGCGCGCCCAGCGGGTCGCGATTGCGGATCGCCGTCAGGATGGCCTGGTGGCGCGGCAGCGAGAGCTCGTGGGTGTTGGGCAGCTGGCTGCTCAGCAGGATGGATTCACGCAGCGCCAGCGACAGCATGTTGCCGATGTAGGCCATCAGGTCGTTGTTGGTGGCCTCGGCGATGTGGCGGTGGAAGGCCAGGTCGGGCTCGAGCAGTTCCTCGGTGTCGGTGGCCGCGGCCATGCCGTCGAAGGCTTCCTCGATGACGACCTGTTGGCCGGCCAGCGTCGACAGTGGCAGCCGCTCGACGCCGGGGCCCGTGGGATCAGGCAGCGGGCTCGGGCCCGCAGGGGTCGCCGCGCGCGCCGAGGGCGGCAGCGGCAGGGAGATGAGATGCATGAATCCGTCGGCCTGTCGCGTTGTTGGCGCGAGCAGGACCTCATGAGGTCAAGGGACCGACGGGGAGCGGAAGGTGGCGCGCCATGCGGCACCGGCATCAGGACCGGTGGGGGCATCGCGGCGAAGGAATCGGAAGGATCCGGACAGCCGTCGGCGATCAGCGAAGGGTGAACGTCGGGTTCTTCATCGGGCACCTCCTGGATGGCAAAGAGGTTGAGGGAGCGCGCGGGCGGTGGGCCTCGGCGGCGTGGGCGCGATTCTTCCACCGCGGCGATGACGGCGTCAACCGTGCGTGACGCCCCTGCTCGCCGCAGGGCCGGGGACGCGGCCACGACGGCCGCGCGGGCTCACTTGCCCTTCTTCTGGACCAGCTTGGCGTAGTCCGCCTGCAGCTTGGTCATGAAGTCGACCGTCGCGCGGAACTGCTGTTCGTGGAAATCGATGAGCTTCTGGAACTCGTCGGCCGCGACCTCGAAGGGCGTACCCGCCGCGCGCATCGATTCCATGATCGCCTTCTGCGACGCGAGCACCGTGCTCCACGCCGCGTAGTTCTGCTCGAACGCCTTCTTCGACTGCTCGAAGAAGGTCTTGGCGAGTTCGACCTGGGCCTGCTGAATCATGAGAAGTCTCCTGTTGAGCGTGTTGTCGAGCCAGCGCCCGGGACGGGCGTGCGGGCAATGCTACAGGGGACGCGGCCCGCGCGGGACCGCCGGCGCTCAGGGCATGAGCCGGTAGCCCACGCCGGTCTCGGTGAGCAGGTGCCGCGGGCTGGCGGGCTCGGCCTCCAGCTTCTGGCGCAGGTTGCCCATGTAGACGCGCAGGTAGTGGTTCTGCTCGACCTGCGACGGCCCCCACACCGCCTTCAGCAGCTGGCGGTGCGTCAGCACCTTGCCGGCGTTGCCGATCAGGTGGCTGAGCAGGCGGTACTCGATCGGCGTCAGGTGCACGTCCTGCGCCGCGCGGCGCACACGGCGCGCGGCCAAGTCGACCTCGACCTCGCCGAAGCGGAACACCGGATCCTGCTGCTCGCTGGCCCGCGCCTGGCTGCGGCGCAGCGCGACGCGCACCCGCGCCATCAGCTCGCCGACGCCGAAGGGCTTGCTCAGGTAATCGTCGGCGCCATGGTCCAGCGCGGCGATCTTGTCGTCCTCCGCGCCGCGCGCGGACAGCACGATCACCGGCACCTGCGACCAGGCGCGCAGGTCGCGCAGGAAGTCCTGGCCATCGCCGTCCGGCAGACCCAGGTCGAGGATGACCAGGTCCGGCCGCCGGGTGCCGGCATCGATCAGGCCCTGGCGCAGGGTGCCGGTCTCGTGCACGGACCAGCCCTCGCCCTCCAGGGCCAGCCGCACGAAGCGGCGGATGTTCGGTTCGTCCTCGACGATCAGCGCGATCGGCTGCGGCTCGCTCACGGCAGCGGTTCCCCGTCTTCTTCGAAGGCCGGCAGCGCCGGCGATTGACCCAGGCGCAGCGAGAGGCTGAAGCGCGCCCCGCCCTGCGGTGTCGCGCGCTCGGCCCGGATGCTGCCGCCGTGGGCCTGCATGATGGCACGGCAGATCGCCAGCCCCAGGCCGACGCCCGGCAGGTGCGACTCGGCATGGCCGCGCGCGAATTTCTCGAACAGCGCCTCCTCGCGACCGGGCGGCAGCCCCGGGCCGTTGTCCTCGACGGACAGGCGCATCTCGCCCTCGCCCGCCTGCAGCGCGCGCGCGTCGCCGATCGCCCGCGCGATCACGCGGATCTCGCTGCCCGGCGGCGTGTACTTCGCCGCGTTCTCCAGCAGGTTGACCAGCACCCGCTCGATCAGCACCGCGTCCAGTTCCACCATCGGCAGCGTCGCCGGCACGTCCAGCACGACGCGATGTCGCGCCAGTGTCGTCCCCATCAGCTGGAGGCTGCTGCCGACCACCTCGTCCACCGGCTGCCATTGCCGGTTGAGCTTGAGCGCGCCGCTCTGCAGCCGCGCCATGTCCAGCAGGTTGTGGACCATCGCGTTGATGCGCAGCGACTGCTGCTCGATCGCCCGCGCGGTCTCGGCCGCGCCGGCATCGAGCTCGCGCCGGGCCAGCGTCTCGGCCAGGCCCTGCAGCGC
>NZ_VOSR01000435.1:0-6851 GCF_007997345.1 Mitsuaria sp. TWR114 | reverse complement strand
GAGAACAAGCCCGGCGCCAGCGGCAACATGGGCGCGGACCAGACCGCCAAGGCGAACGACGGCTACACCGTCATGCTGTGCGACGTCAGCGCGCTGGCCATCAGCCCCTCGCTCTACACCAAGCTGCCCTTCGATCCGTCCAAGGACCTGCGCGGCGTGGCGATGCTGGCCTACTCGCCGCACATGCTGGTGGTGCATCCCTCGGTGCCGGCCAGCAACCTGAAGGAACTGGTCGAGCTGTCGAAGAAGTCCAAGATCGACTTCGCCGTCACCGCCATGGGAAGCGCGCCGCACCTGGCCGGCTACCAGGTCGCCAGCCTGACCGGCGCGAAGTGGGAATACATCCCGTACAAGGGCGGCTCGCAGGCCGTCACCGACACGATCGCCGGCCAGACGCAGGTGCTGATGAACGGCATGCTGGCGACGCTGCCCTTCGTGCAGCAGAACAAGCTCAAGGTCATCGGCGTGAGCAAGGCCACCCGCGTGCCGCTGCTGCCCAACGTGCCCACGCTGGCGGAGCAGGGCGCGACCGGCTTCGAGTCCGGCACCTGGCAGGGCATCCTGGCCCCGGCCGGCATGCCCAAGGCCCATGTCGACAAGCTGTCCGCCGCGCTGATCAGCATCATCCGCTCGCCCGACGTGCGCGCGCGGCTGGCCGCGCAGGGCGCCGAGGTCAACACGATGAACGCGGCCGAGATGGACACCTTCTTCAATGCCGAGCGCAAGAAGTGGGCGGGCGTCGTGGCCAAGAGCGGGCTCAAGCTCGATTGATGACGCACCGAGGAGTCCAGCCATGCCGACGCCGACCACGCCCTATTCGAGCTTCCCCAACACGCTGCGCCAGCGCCTGCGCGCCGGCGAGCGCCTGATCGGCTGCTGGTGCTCGCTGGCCAACCCGATCAGCACCGAGGTGCTGGGCGTGGCCGGCTTCGACTGGCTGCTGCTCGATGGCGAGCATTCGCCCAACGAGGTCAGCAGCTTCGTGCCGCAGCTGATGGCGCTCAAGGACAGCGTCAGCGCGCCGGTCGTGCGGCCGAGCAGCAACAACGCCGTCGAGATCAAGCGGCTGCTGGACGCGGGCTTCTCCAACCTGCTGATCCCCTTCGTCGAGACCGCCGAGCAGGCCGCCGCCGCGGTCGCCGCCACGCGCTACCCGCCGCAGGGCATTCGGGGCGTGTCGGTCTCGCAGCGCAACAACCGCTACGGCACCGTGCCCGGCTACTTCCAGGGCATCAACGAGCAGATCGCCGTGATCGTGCAGATCGAGAGCCCGGCCGGCGTGGCCGCCGCCGCGCAGATCGCCGCGGTCGAGGGCGTCGACGCCGTCTTCATCGGTCCCTCCGACCTGGCGGCAGGCTACGGGCACCTGGGCCATCCGCAACATCCGGAGGTGCAGGCCGCGATGGCGAGCATCCATGCCGCCTGCCGCGCCGCCGGCAAGCCGGTGGGCATCCTCGCGCCGGTCGAGGCCGACGCGCGCCGCTACCTCGAGCAGGGCGCGACCTTCGTGGCCGTCGGCAGCGACCTGGGCGTGTTCCGCGCCGCGACGCAGGCCCTGCGAGACAAGTTCAAGGACTGAAAGAGAGAGACCCTCATGAGCATCAAGATCGGCTTCATCGGCCTGGGCATCATGGGCGCGCCCATGGCGGTGCGCCTCGCGCAGGGCGGGCATGCGCTGTTCGTGCACACCCGCAGCCAGGTCCGCGAGGAAGTGACCGCCGCCGGCGCCACCGTCTGCGCCAGCGCGACCGAAGTCGCGCAGCGCGCCGACGTCATCTTCACGATGGTGCCGGACACGCCGGACGTCGAGCGCGTGCTGTTCGGCGAGGGCGGCGTGGCCGCGGGCCTGAGCGCCGGCAAGACCGTCGTGGACATGAGCTCCATCTCGCCGATGGCGACCAAGGACTTCGCGCGGCGGATCGAGGCACTGGGCGCCGAATGGCTGGATGCGCCGGTCTCCGGCGGCGAGGTCGGCGCCAAGGCCGGCACGCTGTCCATCATGGTCGGCGGCGAGGAGGCCACCTTCGCCCGCATCAAGCCGCTGTTCGAGCTGATGGGCAAGAACATCACGCGGGTCGGCGGCGCGGGCGCCGGCCAGACGACCAAGGTCGCCAACCAGATCATCGTGGCGCTGAACATCGCCGCCGTCGGCGAGGCGCTGGTCTTCGCCTCCAAGGCCGGCGCCGATCCGGCCAAGGTGCGCGAGGCGCTGATGGGCGGCTTCGCCTCCAGCCGCATCCTGGAAGTCCATGGCGAGCGCATGATCAAGCGCACCTTCAACCCGGGCTTCCGCATCGCGCTGCACCAGAAGGACCTGAACCTGGCGCTGCAGAGCGCCAAGGCGATGAACCTGGCGCTGCCCAACACCGCCGGCACCGCGCAGCTGATGCAGGCCGCCGCGGCGCAGGGCTGGGACCAGCTGGACCACTCGGCGCTGGTGCGCGCGCTCGAGGTCATGGGCAACCACGAGGTCGGTAGCACTACGGACGCCGGCTGAGCGGCCGCTGCCCACAATCGGCGCCCATGAGCTCCACCTCCGACGCGGCGCGGGCCGCTGCCTCCGGCGCCGCCGGCCCTGCTGCTTCCTTGACGTCCGGCGACGCGTCCTCGTCGCCGGCGGCTTCATCGGCGCGCTCGGCGTCATCGAACGCGGCGGACGCCCCGGAAGCTACGGACGCACGGACCCGGGCGCTGCTCGACGACCCGCGCGCGCTGCTCAAG
Source organism: Mitsuaria sp. TWR114 (assembly GCF_007997345.1). Lineage (NCBI taxonomy): Bacteria > Pseudomonadati > Pseudomonadota > Betaproteobacteria > Burkholderiales > Sphaerotilaceae > Roseateles > Mitsuaria sp. TWR114. The sequence goes on along the minus strand of NZ_VOSR01000435.1, from coordinate 4,130 downwards.
CACCTCTACCGCGTCGCGGTCGATCGCGCGCTGCCGGGCAAGATCCTCGCCGGCCATCTCCCGCCGCCGCCCAAGGGCCGCACGCTGGTGATCGGCGCGGGCAAGGGCGGTGGCTCGATGGCGCAGGCGATGGAGGCGGCCTGGCCCGCGTCCGCGCCGATGAGCGGGCTGGTCATCACGCGCTACGGCCACATCCCGCCGGACTACCAGCGCGGCGCATCGAGATGGTCGAGGCCGCGCACCCGGTCCCCGACGCCGCCGGCGAGCGGGCCGCGGCGCGGATGATGCAGTTGGTGCGCGATTTCCGGCCGACCGCCGACGACCAGGTGATCTGCCTGATCTCCGGGGGCGGCTCGGCGCTGATGCCCTTGCCGGCGCCCGGGCTGACGCTGGCCGACAAGCAGGCGGTGAACCGCGCGCTGCTGGCCAGCGGCGCCAACATCGCCGAGATGAACTGCGTGCGCAAGCACCTCAGCGCGATCAAGGGCGGCCGGCTGGCCGCCGCCTGCGCGCCGGCCAAGGTGCTCACGCTGATGATTTCCGACGTGCCCGGCGACGACCCGCAGGTGATCGCCTCCGGCCCGACCGTGCCCGACGCGACGACCTGCGCCGACGCGCTGGCCATCTGCCGGCGCTATCGCATCACGCTGCCGCCGCAGGCGGTCGAGGCGCTGGAGCGCGGCCACTGGGAGACGCCCAAGCCGGGCGACACCTGCTTCGACGGTCATGAGCAGCGCATCATCGCCGCGCCGCGTCAGAGCCTGCTGGCGGCGGCCGAGGCGGCGCGCGCGCTCGGCCTGACCGCGCACGTGCTCTCGGACGAGATCGAGGGCGAGTCGCGCGAGGTCGGCCGCGTGCATGCGGCGCTGGCGCGCTCGGTGGCGCGGCATGGCGAGCCCTTCGCCAGGCCCTGCCTGATCCTCTCCGGCGGCGAGACCACGGTGACGCTGGTGCCGCAGCCCGGGCGCGGCGGTCGTGCCGGCGAGTTCGTGCTCGGCTGCGCGATCGCGCTGGACGGGCAGGAGGGCGTCTGGGGCCTGGCCGCGGACACCGACGGCATCGATGGCGTGGAGGACAACGCCGGTGCCTTCCTCAGCCCGAGCACGCTGCAGCGCGCCCGCGCGCTGGGCCTGAAGCCGGCCGAGCTGCTGGCCGCCAACAACGGCTACGCGCTCTTCGAGGCGCTCGGCGACCTGCTGATCACCGGTCCGACGCAGACCAACGTCAACGACTTCCGCGCGCTGCTGATCCGCTGATCCGGGAGGCGTCCGATCGCTCGGATGTTGACCTCCCTCATGGCAATTTCCGGCCAGTCCCGCGACAGTCCGGCATCCCCGGTTTCCGAGAATGCCCCGTGACCGCCGACTTCCTGTCCGATCCCGCCGCGCCCGTTGCTCGCGGCGTCTCGTCGCCCGCCGCCGCGGAAGGCGATGCGGCCCACAACGCCGCCTTGATGCCGGGTCCCGCCCATCCGGTGCCGTGGCGCGCACTGCTCGGCGATGTGCTGCTGGAGGCCGACGACTGGTCCGCGCTGGCCAGCATGGCGCGGGTGCGCCGCTGCCGGGCCGGCGACTTGGCGGTCCGCCGCGGGGACGCGGCGGTGGCGATGGTGGCGCTCTGCGAAGGGCGGGTCGTGGCGGGCGGCCCGCTGGCCGGCCCGCGCTTGGCCGTGGCCGGCGATGGCGTCCAGGTAGTGGCTGGAGTGGAAGACGCGCGGATCGTCTCGGCCACCGCGCTGGTGATGGAGTGGCCGATGGCGGCGGCGACCCTGTGGCTGCGCTCGCAGCCGCCGGTGCTGGCCGCGTTGCTGCGGGCCAGCGCGGCGCAACTGCGTGAGGCGCAGGACGCGCTGCGCGGGCTGACCACGAAGGACGCGACCGCGCGCATCGCCGCCTGGCTGCTGGCGCAGGCCGGCGGGTCGGCCGAGGTGCGGCTGGCCGAGCGCAAGCGCGACGTGGCGGCGCGGCTGTCGATCTCGCCGGAGACGCTGTCGCGCGCGCTGCGGCAGCTCGCCGACCGGGGCATCCTGGCGGTGCAGGGCTACCGCATCGGCCTGCTGGACCCGGTGGCGCTGCTGGCGCTGGCGCGCTGCGGCCGGGCGGCATAGACTCGCCTCCACCTGCCGTCGCGTCCAGAGGAGGCCGCCGTGACGATTGCCAGCATGACCCCCACGACTCCCGTTTCCGCCAGCGCGGAGCGTTTCCTCGGGGGGCACGCCAGCCTCCCGGTGATGCCTGAAGTCGGGCGCAAGCTCTTGCGCAGCCTGGACGACGACGGCGTCTCGCTCGGCCAGATCGCCGAGCTGATCGGCAAGGATTCCACGCTGGCGGCCAAGGTGCTGCGGCTGGCCAACTCCGCGCGCTACAGCCCCTCCCACACGATCGGCACGCTGCAGGACGCCGCGATGGCGCTGGGCCTGGAGACGCTGCGCAACCTCGCGATGGCGGCCAGCATCTCCGCCACCTTCCCCGAGGTGAAGGGCCTGGACCGCCAGCGCTTCTGGCGCCACAGCGTGCGCACCGCCGGCTACGCGCGCCTGCTGGCCAAGCTGCTGCAGGGCGATGCCGACACCGCCTACCTCGCCGGGCTGATGCTGCGCACCGGGCAGCTCATGATGGCGATGAGCGAGCCGGACCAGGTCGCCGACGTCGAGGCCCACGCGGCCGAGCCGGGCAGCCGGTTCTCGCTGGAGATGCATCGCTTCGGCTGCACGCATGCCGACGTGACGGCGGCGCTGGCGGCGCACTGGCACTTCCCGGCTGACCTGGTCGAGGCCTTCAAGGACGCCAACGCGCCGCTGGAGATCCGGCCGTTCTCGATGCTGGCGGCGATCCTGCACCTGGCCGAGGTGCTCGCCGATGCCTGCGACCAGCAGTCCGACCGCATCGCCGCGCTGGAGCTCGCGGTGCCGGAGCTGGTGGAGCACCTGCATATGGACCTGGACTTCCTGCGGCTGCGCCTGGATGGCTGCGGTGATCCGGGACAGGACGTCGAGCTGATGCTCAAGTGACGCGCGGCGCGCGCCCGGCTGAGGTAAGGTCGGCCGCTTCAATAAAACCGAGCGGAGACGACATGACGACGTACCAGGGCAGCTGCCATTGCGGCCGGGTGGCCTATGAGGTGGACGGTGAGATCGACGGGGCGATGGCCTGCAACTGCTCGATCTGCCAGCGCAAGGGTTCGCTGCTGTGGTTCGTGCCGCGCGGGCAATTCCGGTTGAAGACCGACGAGGCGGCGGCCAGCACCTACGAGTTCAACAAGCACGCGATCAAGCACCGCTTCTGCGCGGTGTGCGGCATCCATCCCTATGCCGAGGGCACCGACCCGAAGGGCAACGCGATGGCGGCGATCAACGTCCGCTGCCTGGAGGGCATCGAGCTCGACAGCATTCCGGTGACGCACTTCAACGGGCGCGACATGTGAGCGGGTGAACGGGCGCCGGCGCGGCGGCGCTCAGGCGTCGCCGGCCGGCAGATGCACCGAGAACCGCGCGCCGCCCCAGCGCGAGACGCCCACCTCGATGCGACCGCCGGCGGCGCGCACGATGAGGTCACACAGCGCCAGCCCCAGGCCGGTGCCTTCGATGTCCGCCGCGCGCGCCCCGGCGCCCCGGTAGAAGCGCTCGAACACGCGCTCGCGTTCCTCCGCGGGAAGGCCCGGGCCATCGTCCTCGACGACCAGTTCCGTCCCGTCCGGCCGCGCGACCACCGAGACCAGCACCGAGCCGCCGGCGGCGCCGTACTTGACCGCGTTCTCCACCAGGTTGGTCGCGACCAGCATCAGCAGTTCGCGCGGCACGCGGGCCGCCGCGTTTGCCTCCAGCGCATCCGCACCTGGGTTCTCAGCGCCCGCCAGGCTCAGCGTCATGCCGCGTGCCTGGGCCGCGGGCCGGGCGCGCCGCACGACGGCCTCGACGATCGGGCCGATGGCCACCGGTGCGACCGGCGCCGAGTCCTGCCCGGCATCCAGCCGCGCCAGCGTCAGCAGTTCCTCCACCAGCGCCGTCAGCCGCGCGACGTCCTCCAGCCCCGAGCGCAGCGCCTGGACATACTCGTCGGCGCCGCGCGGCCGGCGCAGGGTGATCTCGAGCTCCGTGCGCAGCCGGGAGAGCGGCGAGCGCAGCTCATGCG
>NZ_VOSR01000434.1:0-1614 GCF_007997345.1 Mitsuaria sp. TWR114 | reverse complement strand
CAGGCGCGCAGCAGCGGCGCGGCCTTCAGGTCCTTGGGAAAGACGCGCCCCGAGCTGCCGACGAAGGTCTCGACGCCGAGTCCCTGCGTCCAGGCCCGCAGCGCCTCGCCGTCGAAGCGGTCGAGCCAGGCGGCGACGCCGGCCTGGCGTTCGTAGTAGCGGGTGTCGAAGTCGGGCCGCGCTTCCGAGTGGGTCAGGTTGAGCCCGCCCTTGCCCGCGAGCAGGAACTTGCGGCCGACGGACGCCATGGCGTCGTAGAGGTCGACCGACACGCCGGCGAGCGCCAGGCGTTCCGCGGCCATCAGGCCGGCGGGGCCGCCGCCGATGACGATGGCGCGGCGGGGAGAGGAAGTATTGGGCATGGTCGGGAGGGTACTGCGCAGGGCGCGCAGTGTGCCAGACCACGCCGGTGAGGCGGTGCGGCGGTGCGGCGGTGCGGCGGTGCGGCGGTGCGGCGGTGCGGCGGTGCGGAAGTATCAGGCGGTGCCCGGCACCGCCGGCAGCTCCAGCGTGAACCGGGACCCCTGCCCGCTCTCGCTGTCGACCAGGATGCGCCCGCCCATCCGGTCCATCAGCTGCTTGCAGATGACCAGCCCGATGCCATGGCCGGGCTGCTCCTCGCGCCCGAGCCGGTTGAACGGCTGGAAGAGCTGCGCCCGCTGCTCGACGCTCAGGCCGATGCCGTTGTCCACCACCTCGATGCGGAAGCCGCGCGGCTCCGCGCTCGCGCGCACCTGGACCCAGCCGCCGCGCCGGTTGTACTTGATCGCGTTGGAGATCAGGTTGTGCAGCACCTGCTCGAGCCGGATGGGATCGGCCTGGACCATCGGTAGCGTGCTGTCCTCCTCCGGCGTCAGGCCGATCCGCAGGTCCACGCCCGCGGCCTGCGCCGCCGGCTGCGCCAGCTCCACCACCCGCCGCAGCAGCGGCCCGGCCTGCAGCGGCAGCGACTGCACGGTCAGCGTGTTCGCCTCGACCCGCGACAGCGTCATCATGTCCTCGATCAGCACCAGCAGGTGCTTGGCCGCCTCGTCGATGTGCCGCAGCCGCGCGCGCTGCGTCTCGTCGAGCGGCCGCTGCGGATCGTGCGCCAGCAGCTGGCTGAAGCCCAGCACCGCGTTGAGCGGCGTGCGCAGCTCATGGCTGGCCTGGGAGAGGAACTCGCTCTTGGTGCGGCTGGTCACCTCGGCCAGCTCGCGGGCCCGGTCGGCGTCCTGCAGCCGCATGCGCTCGCCGAGCTCGCGCTGCAGCAGCTCGCCACGCAGCCGCACCTGGCGCTGCAACGCCCGGTTCCAGAGCAGCGTGAGGCCCAGCCCCAGCAGCACCAGCGCCAGCGCGACCCCGCCGCCCCACAGCGCCCGGCGCTGCCAACGCATCGCCGCCGTGTCCTGCGTGATCCAGCGGTCCGCGATCGCCTGCCGCTCGTCGTCGCCGATGCGCGTCAGCGCCTTGTCCAGGATGCGGCCCAGCATCGGCCAGTCGCGCCGGTAGCCGATGCCCAGCCCGTAGGCGAAGCCGATGTCCTCCACCACCCGCAGGTTGCCGATGCCGTCGCGCCGCATCAGGTAGGTCGCGCCGGCCAGGTCCATCACCGCGGCGCCGACCTCGCCGCCG
>NZ_VOSR01000433.1:0-1549 GCF_007997345.1 Mitsuaria sp. TWR114 | reverse complement strand
AGCGGCGTGCGCAGCTCATGCGCGATCGCCGCGTTCCACTGCGCCTTTTCCTGGGTGACGCGCTCGAGCTGGTCGGCCATCGAGTTGAAATCCTCGACCAGCCGCGAGGCCTCGCCCAGCGACAGGTCGCCACCGACGGCGCGGGCGCTGAGGTCGCCGGCGGCGACCTGCTGGATGCAGTCCGCCACCGAGTTCAGCGGCACCAGGATGCGCCGCGCCAGCCGCGAGGCGACCCAGGCCGCGCCCGCCATCGCCGCGATCGTGGTGAGCACCATCCAGACGATCTCGGGCGGCGTCAACGCCATGGAGTCGGTCTCCATGATCTCGGGCTGCACCCGCGACAGCACGTAATAGAAGGCGAAGGAGGTGCTGATCACCAGCACCGTCAGCCAGAACGCGACCATCGTCATCGACAGCACGATCTGCCGGCTCAGCCCGCCGGCAGGGAGCTCCGCCCGCCGGCGTGCCGGCGCGGGATTCATTCGACCTCCCGGAAGCGGTAGCCGATGCCCCGCACGCTGGCCGGCACGCCCTCGACGCCCAGGTCCTCGAGCTTGCGGCGCAGCTTGCTGACGTGGCTGTCCACGGTGCGCTCGAGCGCGTCGCCCTCGGGCAGGCAGGCCTGGAGCAGCTCGGCGCGGCTGTAGGCGCGCCGCGGATGGCGCGCCATCTCGGCCAGCAGCCGGAACTCCGTCAGCGTCAGCGACAGCCGCTGCGGCAGGCGCCGACCTCGGCGGTCGCGACATGGTTCTCCAGATCGATCTCGAACGGCGCCACGCGCAGCACCGGCGCGGGCGGTCGGCTGGGCCGGCCCGCGCGGCGCAGCACCGCCTGCACGCGCGCCACCACCTCGGCCGGGTTGAAGGGCTTGACGACGTAGTCGTCGGCGCCGATGCGCAGCCCGGTCAGCTTGTCGACGTCCTGGTCCAGCGCGGTCAGCAGGATCACCGGCGTGTCGCCGCGCTGGCGGATCGCGGCCAGCGCCTGCCAGCCGTCCAGCAGCGGCATCTGCACGTCCAACAGCACCAGGTCGGGCTTGAGCGCGAGGTGATGCTCCAGCGCGCGCCGGCCATCGGTGGCGCGCGCGGTGCGCAGGCCTTCGCGCTCCAGGTAGGCCTGGAGGATGTCGGCGATCTCGGGCTCGTCCTCGACGATCAGCACGAGGGAACTGGTGAAGGCATCCGTCATGGGCGCGGATTCTCCTCCGGCGATCGCCGCTCCATCGAATCTCCACAGTTCCTCAGCCTGGCCTCCATCGACGCCGCCCAGACTCCGGCCCCTTGGCGACTGCGATCGCCGCTGTCCCTGAAGTCTGAAAGCGACGTGAACATGAAGAATCGAACGCCCTGGGTCCGGCGCGGCGCGGGCGCCCTGGCCGCGAGCCTGCTGGCCGCGTGCGGGATGGAGGCCGGTGAGATGCCGCCGGCGCTGCCGCCCGCCGTGACGGTGACCACGCTGAAGCCCGAGGCGCTGACCGTCTCGGAGGATTTCCCCGGCCGCGTCGCCGCGCTGCGCGTGGCCGAGATCCGGCCGCAGGTCAGCGGCATCG
>NZ_VOSR01000432.1:0-4386 GCF_007997345.1 Mitsuaria sp. TWR114 | reverse complement strand
CGGCCAGCGAGCGGCCCGAGGCGCGGGGCGCCGGGCCGTCGAGGCGGTGCCGCAGCGCCTGCTGCGTCCAGTAGGCGGGGGTCGGGAACTCCTCGACGGCGCCCCAGCGCACGCCGGTGAGGAGGAGGTGATCGGGATCGGGAAGTTCTCGATGAAGGGAGCCGTGGCGGGAAACGATGGCGACGATCTGGGTCATGGGACTGCAAAGACGCCGCCTCTCTGGGCGGCTGGATAGGTGGCGTCCAGCCATTGGCGGAACGCGGCGCGCTCGACCGGATCCATGGCATGGACACGCTCTTGGAGGCGTTCGAGGCGCCGCTTGTTGGTCTGGCGCTCGCGGAAGTTCGTCCCGCGGTGCCGGCTGTCGTGAAGGATCTCGGGCGGCTCGAAGTTGAACCACAGCGTTTCGGTGCGCACGTCGGTGTGGGTCTTCGCCCGGAATTCGGTCGTCCGCCACCCCCGCAGGAGGGCGTCGTACACCGGATGGGCGTAGCCCGACACGATCACCCGGCACGGCAGCGTCGCCAGCAGCGCCAGCAGCGCCTCGTGGTCGGCGGCGCCGTATTCGTGTCGGTAGATGCGTGACTGGCGCCGCGTCTCGGGGTGATAGGGCGGGTCCACGTAGACGAGCTCGTCGCCCTCGAACGCATGCCGCGCGAGGAAGTCCTCCGCGCGGCCGTGGACGAGTTCGACGCCGGGCAGGGCCATGGCGCGCCAGTGCGCGATGACCCGGTCGTCGGCGTCGATGGCGATCGAGCGCGCCGCCGGCAGCTTGTGGCGCAGGACCGCGCCGCCGCCAACATGCGTCTCGATGTACATCCGGTGCGGAGGCATCAGGTTGATGACGTGCTGGTACGTCTTGCCCTTGCCGCCTGGATACTTCATGCGGCGAATCATCGTCAGAAGTGACGATGATGTCAAGGCGCCGGCGGGCTCAGAGCGCCGTCAGCCAGTCGCAGCGCAGGCGGCCCGAGCGGTGCAGCCGGCGCCGGCCGCCGGTGTAGGCCATCGGCAGCATCCAGGCCACCAGGCACAACGGCAGTGCGATCCATGCCTGGATCAATAACGCGCCCGGAACGCCCATGAAGCCCAGCATCCAGATCGTCAGCACGACGTTCCACACCGCCAGTTCGACCGGGTGACGCGCGCTGTGCATCACCATCCAGCGCTTCACCTGGCTGAGCTGCTTGAGGGTCATGGCGGGCTCCTGGACGGCCGGAGAGAGGGGCGCGGGCGGCGTCCGGAGGGCCATCGGACGGCGGCGATCGAATGGGCGGGAATGGGCAGGCAATGGGCGGGGACGGGCTAAATTGTAAGTTTGGAGTCAGGGATTCCCCCATCCCACGAACGAGGAGCCCGAGTGGCGCCGCGGGGGATTCCGCGATGCGGCATGGGCACGGGTGCCAACCGGCACGGTGGGCGCGCGGCGGGCTCGTGTATGGTTCGCCCCTTCTCAAGAAGGTGGACAGGAGTCCCGCGAATGAAACGACTGATGTGGGCCGCGCTGGCGTTGGGCGCCGCGGCCGGCGCCCAGGCGCACGAAGGCATGTGGATGCCCCAGCAGCTGCCGCTGGTGGCCAAGGACATGAAGGCCCTGGGCCTGAAATTCGATCCGGCACGCCTGTCGCAGCCGCTGGGTTATCCGATGGGGGCGGTCGTCAGCCTGGGCGGCTGCACCGCCTCCTTCGTGTCGCCGCAGGGCCTGGTGGTGACCAACCACCACTGCGCCTTCGGCAGCATCCAGTACAACTCCACGCCGCAGAAGGACCTGCTGAAGAACGGCTTCCTGGCCGCCTCGCTGGGCGAGGAACTGCCGGCCGCGCCGGGCAGCCGCATCCTGGTGACGGTCGCGCTGACCGACGTCACCGACAAGGTGATCGACAAGGCGACCGCCGCGCTGCAGGGCAAGGCCCGCATCGATGCGATCGAGGCCAATGAGAAGGCGCTGGTCGCCGCCTGCGAAAAGGATGCCGGCCATCGCTGCTCGGTGGGCGCGTTCTACGGCGGCCTGATGTACCAGCTGACCAAGCAGCTCGAGATCCGCGACGTGCGCCTGGTCCACGCGCCGGCCGAGGGCGTGGGCGTCTTCGGCGGCGACACCGACAACTGGATGTGGCCGCGCCACACCGGTGACTACAGCTTCTATCGCGCCTACGTCGGTCCGGACGGCAAGCCGGCTGACTTCAGCAAGGACAACAAGCCCTTCCAGCCGTCGCAGTTCCTGAAGCTGGCGAGCGCGCCGCTGAACGAGGGCGACTTCGTCGCCGTGGCGGGTTATCCGGGCCGCACCAACCGCCACCGCCTGCCCAAGGAAGTGGACTTCGCCTTCGCCTGGGACTTCCCGCATCGCGTCAAGGCGATGGGCGAGCAGCTCGACCTGATCAAGGAGGCGACCGCCGGCCGCCGCGACGCCGAGATCAAGCTGGCCAACACCGTGGCCGGGGTCAACAACTACTACAAGAACTACCAGGGTCAGATGGCCAGCTACGCGGGCAGCGACATCCTCGCGCGCAAGCAGGCCGCCTTCGACGAGATGAAGGCCTGGGTGAATGCCGACGCCAAGCGTCGCGCGACCTACGGCGCGTCGCTGGCCGAGGTGGACCGCCTGATCGCCGAGCGCCAGGAGATCACCCGTCGCGAGTTCCTGCTGGGCTACGCGACGCCGACGCTGGTCAAGAGCGCGGGCGACCTGTACGAGCAGGCGCTGCAGCGCCGCAAGCCGGACGCCGAACGCAAGGCCGGTTACCAGGACCGCGACCAGCTGCGCCGCCGGCAGGCGCTGGAGACGGTGGACCGCCGCTTCGACGAGATCACCGAGAAGAAGGTCGTCAGCCACTTCCTGACGCAGTACCTGGCGCTGCCGGCGGACCAGCTCAACAGCGCGCTGCTGAACGCGCTGGGCGTGCGCGCCGGCATGGACGCCGCGGCGGTGACCGCGCGGGTGGACGCGCTGTATGCCGGTACGAAGCTCACCGACAAGGCCGAGCGCGGCGCCTGGTTGTCGCGTGACGCGTCGGCCTTCGAGGCGAGTGACGACACCCTGGTCAAGGCCGCGGTGGCGCTGCATGCCGACGAGCTGGCGCGCGAGAACCGCGACAAGGAACTGGCCGGCAAGCTGCAGCAGGCCTATGCCGCGACGATGCAGGCGGAGATCGACTTCAAGGCCAGCCGCGGTCAGCCGGTCTATCCGGATGCCAACAGCACGCTGCGGGTCGCCTTCGGCCAGGTGAAGGGCCGCGCGCCGGGCGTGGACGGCACGACCTGGACGGCGTTCACGACGCTGCGCGGCATCGTCGCCAAGCACACCGGCAATGGCGAGTTCAACGCGCCGGCCGAGCAACTGGCGGCGATCAAGGCCAAGCGCTTCGACAAGTACGGCGTGAAGGCGCTGGACTCGGTGCCGGTGAACTTCCTGGCCACGCTGGACACGACGGGCGGCAACTCGGGTTCGCCGGTGCTCAACGGCCATGGCGAGCTGGTGGGCCTGCTGTTCGACGGCACGCTGGACGCGGTGATCTCGGACTGGGACTACAACGACCACATGAACCGCAGCATCTGTCTGGATGCGCGCTACATGCTGTGGCAGATGAAGGTCGTCGACAAGGCGGATCGCCTGCTGAAGGAAATGAACGCGCTGTGATCGCGCGACCTGGTTGAGGCGTCCTGACGACGCCGCCGCGCGCGTGCAGACGCGAGAACGCCCCGCTTGATGCGGGGCGTTTTGTTTTCTGGCCCCGGTGCGGCCTGGCTCGAACTGCGCATGAACGGGGCGGTGAATTGGGCGCGTCCCGGCTCGCTTTGGCATCGATGGGTGGGGGAGTGGCTTGGATGTGGTGAAAGGCGGGGTGGATGAGCCTTCTGGAAGCCATGGAGCGCATCGAGTTGGATCTGGAAACTGCGCCCCTCCTTTCCTGAGAGCAAATCCATGAGCCAGTCCAAACTGTCCAGCGCGCCGCAAGGCCCCTCGTCCAATGAGCGGGCGGTCGCTCCTCCCAATGCAATCAAGAGCACGGTCTCGCCTGTCACGTCGCGTTCTGGCAAGCGACCGCTCGACGAGGAGTTCGCGCTGCATGATCAGGAGCTTGCTGTGCCGGTCGACGCGGCGCTGACCGCTGAAGCGCAGAGGGACGACGAGGCGACGGCACCGGTGGACGCCGCGTCCGCGACGGGCGAAGCGCCGTCCGCGCAAGAGTCGTCGGCGCAGGCCGTGGAAACGGCGGCGGCGTCGCCGACGAACTCGAACCTGTCGAAACTTGGACTTGGCGCCCTGGCGCTTGTTGGCCTGGCCGCTGCGGTGGCGGGCGGCGGCGGTGATTCGAAGGGCGCGCCGCAGTCGCCCTCGCAGCCGTCGGGAGACGATGGGAAGCCGCAGGTGCCGTCGCAGCC
>NZ_VOSR01000431.1:0-3425 GCF_007997345.1 Mitsuaria sp. TWR114 | reverse complement strand
GCGCCGCAGCGCGCGCTGGAAGAACAGGCTGTTGGGCAGTTGCAGGCTGGTGCCACTGGCCGGGTCGCCGCTTTCGAGCAGCGTCGTGTAGACCAAATTGATGTCGACCACGCGGCCCTTCACGCCGGGCTTGTCGCCGGATTCCAGCAGTTCCACGACGTCGCCGACGCGGAAGGCGCGAGTGACGTAGATCAGCAGCGCGCAGAAGAGGTTGGACAGCACGCTCCACGCGGCGAAGAACGCGACCGCGCCCACGGTCGCGAAGCCGGTGAAGGCGGTCCAGAGGACGGCGCCGGAGACGCCCAGCCGCTCCAGCGACCAGAGCACGGCGCCGCCATAGATCAGCACCGCGACCGAGCGCAGGAAGACCGTGGCGACGGTCACGGGCAAGGCGTAGGCGCTGGTGAGCTTGCGGGTGAGGTGGCGCGCGATGCGCATCACGAGCCAGGCGCCCAGACCGATCAGGATGACCTCGATCAGCGGGACCAGGAGGTCGAGCCACTCGGCGGCCCAGGCGGGCAGGACATCGTGCAGGAGCCGGTTCAACTTGTTCATGGGAGGCGAGTGTCGGTGTCTTCGGCGGGGAATGTCTGTATCGGCATGAACGCCCTCGCCCCCGCGAGGAGGGAAAGGGCAGGGAGAGCGGCTGCTTCGAAGGGCTGCAGCGCGGTGGTGCGGTCTCGTGTGCCCGAAGGGTGGGACAACCGAAGAGCCGGCCGCGCGGCGGCACGCGGTTAACCTCCGGCGGCCGCTCACGTCCCGTGTGGCGGCCTCGCTCGCGAGGAGCGCCGGCCAGGCGCCCCGCCGCGTTCCTTCACTGCCCGAGGGCCTTCATGCATCGACTGTTCCGAGTCCTGGCCTCCGTGTGCGTGCTCGGCCTGTCCGCCACGGCCGCGCGCGCCGACGACAGCACCCGCATCGCCTTCGACAGCTTCACGCCCAAGTCGCTCTTCGACCTCGCGCGCGAGCGCCGCGCGCAATGGGTACCGACGCCGGTATGGGGCGATCTGAGCCTGCCGGCCGGTGTTGCCGGACCGGTGCCCGCGATCGTGCTCGCGCACGGCAGCGATGGCGTGGGGCCGGGTCTGCAGCAGTGGGTCCAGGCCTTCAACGGCATCGGCGTGGCGACCTTCATCGTCGACAGCTTCGCGCCGCGAGGCGTGTCGTCGACCGCGGCGGACCAGACCAGCGTGCCGGCCGCGGCCAACGTGATGGACGCCTTCCAGGCGCTGCGGTTGCTGTCGGCCGACCCCCGCATCGACGCCAGGCGCATCGGCATCATGGGTTTCTCGCGCGGCGGCACCGTGGCGCTGCAGACGGCGCAGTTGCCGTTTCTGCGGGCTGTGGTGAAGACCGGCCAGGCCTTCGCGCTGCACATCGCGACCTATGCCGGCTGCTCGCAGATCTATACCTCGCCGAACCTGACGCGCGCGCCGCTGCTCAACCTCGTCGGGGCCGCCGACGACTACACGCATCCGGAGCCCTGCGAGGCTCTGGCCGCCGAGTACGCCACGCTGGGCACGCCGGTGGAGACGCATCGCTACGCCGATGCGCATCATGCGTGGGACAGCCTGCTGCCGGTGCGCTACCGGGCCGATGCGACCAGCGGCTACGCCTGCGGCGTCATCCGCACCGACATCCCGACCTGGGTGGTGACCTCCGAGCGCACCGGGCAGGTGATCCCGTCGGACCAGCTGACGGCGTTCATCAACGCGTGCATGACGCGCGGCGCGCACGTCGGCCGCAACGAGGCGGCCTTCCAGGCCTCGCGCGAGGATGCGACGCGCTTTGTGCGGCGCGTGTTCTTCGGTCAGTGAAGGCCGCGGCGAATCGGCACACACGTCCGCCAATATCGGCTGTTCGCGCCGGCGGTCGGTGTTGTGAACCGAGCGGGGGCGCCCCTCGCTTCAAGGCGCGTGCGCGAGCGCGAAATCCAGCGCCGCGCACACGGCCGTCACCTGCGCCGCGACGCATTCGTCCGGGGTGGTGCGCGGGCTGTCGGGATAGACCTCGGTGGTGGTCGTGAAGGGCGCGCCGGTGAGGCTCGCGCACAGGCCGGACTGGCGCACCGGGAACTCGATCACGCCGTCCGCGATCACCGGGAAGCCGATGATCCGGCCTTGCGCGTCGGGCGGCGCGATGTGGGTCACGCGCCGCACGGCCTCGATCACGGCCTGCTGGAAATCGAGCCGCGTGGTCTCGCTGTCGCCGACCAGGTAGAAGCCGTCCGGCACGCGTCGCGGTCGGGCTCCTTGCCGTCGCGGGCCGCCAGCGCCGGCTGGAATTCGGTGGCGTCGGTGTCGGTGGTCTCGTGCAGGTCGATGTGCAGCAGGAACCGGCCCGCCAGGGGCTCGACCAGCGCGATCAGCGCGCTCGACTCCGCGGCCTCGCGCGCGCGCCGAAGTTGCGGTTGGGATCGACCGCGTGGTAGTTCCAGCGGCAGATCCGCTCATAGGCCCAGGGGCTGACGCAGGGCACGACCAGCAGGTTGACGCGGCCGGCGTAGCGCGCCGCGTGGTCCTCGGCGAAACCCAGCGCGCCCAGCACGCCGCTGGTCTCGTAGCCATGGACGCCGCCGGTGACCAGCGCGACGGGCAGCTCCGGCCGCCAGTCGCGGCTCTTGAGCGCCAGCAGGGGGTAGCGGTCGTCGCCGTAGGCGAGCTCGCCATAGCGGACGATCTCGAAATCGTCGGCGAGCGCCTCGACGCGCGGGACCACGTCCTGGTCGTGGCGGCGATGCCGGACCTGGCGCTCGCGCCAGGCAGTCCGTTCCGCGTCGCCCCAGGGGACGCCGGGGGTGCCGATGGGATAAAAGCGCGCTGTGCTCATGCTGGCTTCCGGAAGAGGGTTGGACCGATGGCCCGCGATGATGCCGCAAGGCAGGGAGGCCGGCCGTCGGTCACGGTGAGGGCGGGACGCCGGCAGGGGAGAATGCGCGTCGCTCGGGCGGCGCTGTCCACGGCGGCTGCCCGCGACCCCTGGTGCCTGGACATGAAAGACCTCGACATGCAGCGTTTTCGGATGGCGGCGGCCGGCCTGGCCACCCTCGGCCTCACGGCCTGCCAGTCGCCCGCGCCATCGGACGATCCGTCCTGGACCACGCAGGCCGTCTCGATCTATCGGACGGAAGCGGACGCCCTCGACGTCGTGGCGGGACGGTTCGGGCCGGTGCCGCTCGCGCTGGAACGCAGCGCCGACCTGGTCGTGCTGGGGCGCAGCTCGTGCTCCTCGACCGCCGTGAAGGTCCGCAATGCCCAGGGCGTCATCGGATGGACGCCCGCGAGCGGGGTGTCCGACCCTGGACCTTGCCCGCTGCCGTCCGGCCCGGCGTGACCGCCTGATCGGACGCGCAAATCCGCGGACGAGCGGACGACCGGAAATCGCCCGCCCGGAACGACAGAACGCCCGGCATGCCGGGCGTTCTG